>JASHUF010000088.1 GCA_030040175.1 Acidobacteriaceae bacterium | reverse complement strand
ATGGCGCGGTAGTATTGCCCGGCAATGACAGCCGAGTCGACGAGGTGGTCGAGCGAGATGGGCTTGAACGTAATCTCGTTTCCGGATTGTTTATCGACCGGAAGCGCCGTGCCGAACTTCCAGCCCTCGGGTATGCGCAGCGCAGCGTCGTACGTGAGTTGTTCGGCAGGCGTGCCGGCGGGATAAAAGAGCACGTCGTTCCACTCGAGGACCATCAGCTTATCTGTCGCGGAGAAGCCGTCGGGCTCGATATAGTCGTAGGTTGCCTTGAGCCGGGTAACGCCTTCGGGAATATCCAGGTGTAAGGTGAAGACATCGAGCAGATCGCGCTTCCACGGAATGGTTTTGCCCCCGGCTTCGAAGTGAAGAGCGACAATGTCATCGATGGGACCCGACGGAGCGTGTTCGCCGGGAATCCACTTGGGGTAGTAGAGCGTGAGCGGTCCGGGCGTGACCGGAATCTCCATGCGGGCGTGCAGCAGCTTCTGTTGCGTGCCCGTTGCATCCACGGCGAGTGTGATCGCGTCGGCGGCGCGTGCGCAGGGCGCGGCCAGCGCCAGAAGCAAAGCAAGCAGCAACAATGGGCGTCTACGGCTCGGCTCCATGCAGAGACTCCTTAGGGGCGGAATTTGCACACTGCTGCATCATACGCGCCGGCAGGCGGTTTCATGCCCGGTTTTTTCTTTTGCGCGTGCGGCACAAATCTTCCCAGTCCTTCTCCGTCTGGTCAGCGTAGGCGGAGCCGAAATCGGCTAGCGCCTGGGCAAAACCGCCGCCGGAGCCGAGATAGCCTCCAATGACGAGCGGGTCGCCGGAGCGCGCATGTCCGCGCGCGAGCAGTTCGCCGCACACCTCGGCGTAGGCAGAAAGGGCGCCGCCGGCAAGGTCCGCGAGCTCGATCGATCCCTTGTGGTCGTTCAACTGGCGAACCAGAAACGTACGTGGGCCGATATGCGTCCAGCCCAGAAAAGGATCGGTCTGCAACTGCATGGCGCGCTGGCCGTCGGCGGCGCGCTGGCCGTTGTGATGCGGAGACTGCGCGTCGGGAAGATACGGTGCATAGGCTGAAGCGGTCTCTTCCTTGATCTGCAGAAACAAAGGATCGCCCGCGCCATTGCCTTCGAGGTAGATGCAGTAATCGCGCAGGCCCACGGAGCCGGTCCCGACCACCTTGAAGGCCACGTCGACGGGACGGTAAAGCGAGAGCAAGTGCTGCCGCTGCGGCTCGAGCATGGCGCGATACGGGGTGAGCGAAGCCAGGACTCTGGCCGTCTGCGCGGCGCTGACGCGGGTCAGCATGGGCCTCGACTCGCGGAAGTGGCGGGGCGCCGAAGCGTCGGTCGAGCGCGGCTCGGTGAGCTGTTGGAGCGTGTTCAGAGGCGTGGAGCGCTCGGCTTTGAGCAGCGCCGCGTGCACGGGCTTGGCCATCCCCATGCGGCGCACCTGGAAGCGCCCGACCTCAAGCAGGGGCATGCGCGCGAACGCATGCATCTGGGCAGAATACCGCTCCATGCAGGCTTCGACGGCCCTGCGTGCGGACCCCTCCTTGTGGCCCGCGGAGCGCCCGGCGAGCACCAGGGACGCAGCCATGCGCTTCAGATCCCACTCGAAGGGGCCGCGAATGGTTTCGTCGAAATCGTTGATGTCGAAGACCAGGCGGCCATCGGGCGCTGCGAAGGCTCCCAGGTTGCGCACGTGCGCGTCGCCGCAAAGCTGACTGACAATGCCGGTGGAGGGAATTACGGAAAGATCGGCGGCCATCACCGGCGCGGCGCCGCGAAAATAAGCGAACGGCGACTCGGCCATCATCTCGTATTTGAGCTTGACCAGCGAAGGCACGCGGCCGCGCATGGCGCGATCGAGCAGCTCAAGAGCCGGTGCGGGACGCGCCTTGGGATGCAGTCCGTCGTGCTGCTGCCGGCCGACCTGTTTGCGCCGCGCCTGCCCGAATTTGCGCCTCTCCCGGGGGGTGGTCCACTGCATGGATGGGGTCTCCGCTTTGTGTGCTTGCCGCGTTCACCCGGACAAGAGCCGGGGCGTGCGCCGGCCGCCTCCGCAAGGTAAGGCAATTGTAGAGCCTGGCGGCGCAGCTCAGGCCGCAGAGGCGCGCGGGCAATGCCCTGATTTACACTCGTGCTTGGGGCGCCCGCTCTGTCCCTCGCTGCCTGCCGGCTGCACTTGGCCTGGCCCGCATTTTTCCCGGCCGCACTTTGCTCGAGGAGGAAATTCGCTTGACCCGTGCAGCCGCCTTCCTGTTTCCGGGTGCGCTTGGCCTGTGCCTCGCCTCTACCTGTCTTTGCGCGCAGACGGCGCCGCGGCCGTTGACGGTGGATGCCATTTACGGCCACGGACCGCTGATGGGCAACCCCCCCGACGAGCTCGCGTGGTCGCCGGATGCAGAGCACCTTACTTATCTCGATGGCGGCGAGATGGTCGATCTCGATCCCGCCACGGGAAAGTCGCACGTGCTGGTGAGCCGCGACAAACTCGCTCCCCTGATGGCGCAGGGCGGAACGGAACAGGACCGCGACCATCGCCGGCGCTATGGCGCGGCCAGTTATCAGTGGTCGCCGGATTCAACGCACCTGCTGTTCGACTCCGACGGCCACATCTGGCTTTACGACCTGCACAATGGCGTGGGCGTGCAGATGGGTTATTCCGGCGCGGCTTCGGGCGACGATCCGAAGTTTTCGCCTGACGGCTCGACCATCTCCTTCATTCGCGATCATGGCATCGCCGTCATCCGGCTCAAGGAACCGGACACGCCGACCGCGATGATTGCGCCGGCGCCGAATCCGGCGACTCTTTGCGGGCA
>JASHUF010000087.1 GCA_030040175.1 Acidobacteriaceae bacterium | reverse complement strand
CATGCAACCCCAAAGTCTAAATGAGTTTCATCGGGAATTCACTTGACTGCAAATACGAAGCAATGTCAGGCTTGAGACCTCTCCCAGATTGCGCGGCGTAATGCGCTTTCTTTTTGTTGCGCGGGTCCGACAAATGCGTACTTTTGTGTAGCCTTCTGTAACCTAGAGCATCTGATTTCCGCATTCCCGGAGAATGTCTCATGAAAAACCGTTCTCTTTCCCCAATGGGCCGGACTCCGCGTCTGGCAGCATATTCCGTGGCGTTCGCGTTGTTGTTGTGTTTGGCAGCATCCACTCCGGTTCTCGCGCAAACGCTGACCACGCTTCAAAGTTTTAACGGGACAAACGGTGCCTACCCGAATACGGCTCTTGTGAAAGGGAGACACAGGTTGGTGCAACACGCCAACGGGAACTTTTATGGCACAACGCCTTTTGGCGGCGCCAATAACTACGGCACTGTGTACCAACTTACTCCCGGGGGCGTACTGACCACGCTTTACAGCTTTTGCTCTGTGGGCGGCAGCGCCTGCACCGATGGCGACACTCCCAACGGCGCTCTGGCGCTCGGCAGCGACGGGAATCTCTACGGCACAACCTTTCAGGGCGGGGCCAATAACGAAGGCACTGTGTTTAAAATCACCACCGGTGGTGCGCTAACCACGCTTTATAGCTTTTGTTCGCTGGCCGGCTGCGCGGATGGGGGGTCGCCTTTTGGCGCCTTAGTCCAGGGCAGCGACGGGAACTTCTACGGCACAACCTATCAGGGGGGCAATTCCACGAACGATGGAACCGTGTTCAAAATCACACCCGGCGGCTCCCTGACCACACTTCACAGCTTTAGTGGGCCGGACGGGGCGAACCCCGAGGGCGACCTGGTGCAAAGCGGCTGGAACGGAAACTTCTACGGCGTGACATTTGCCGGGGGCAATGCTCAAAGCGCGGGAACCGCGTTCCAAATTTCCTCCAGCGGCGCTCTGACCACGATCTACGATTTTTGCTCGAAAACCAACTGCAACGACGGCTCGTACCCCCAGGCTCCCCTAACGCCCGACAGCTTCGGCGACTTTTACGGCACGACGGAGTTGTCCGGGGCGAACACCTACGGAACTCTGTTCCAGATCAACGCCTCTGGCGGACTGCACACGCTTTACCACTTCTGCGCTAAAGCCAACTGCATAGACGGCGCAGAGCCCGCGGGCGGGCCATTGGTCGGCATCGATGGGAATGTTTACGGCACAACCGCCTTGGGCGGAGCCAATGACGGTGGAGCCGTGTACCAATTTACCCCATGGGGCGTATTGAACACGCTGTACAGCTTCTGCTCTTTAGCCAATTGCGCAGACGGTCAGAGCCCTGAGGCGCCCCTCGCGCAAGGCACAAATCAAAACTTCTACGGCACAACGGCATTTGGCGGAGCCTATGGCGATGGAACGTCCTTCGTCCTTTCCACCATTCCGCCTTCCGGCTATCAATGCAATGGCGTCTTCTCCGGCTCTTATTCGGGAAATATCTATGTTTCCAATGGTCAGTCCTGTGAATGGACTGATGGGGGCCAGATCTACGGAAATATCTACGTGACCGGTGGCAACCTCAATCTGAACAACGCTTCGGTTTTTGGCAACGTGCAGATCACGGGCGGTACGTATACGTTGGGCCCGTCGCTTTCGATTTGGAGCGCTCTTTCCGTTCAGAATATTCCCTCCGGCTCGGCGCAGAACTCCATCTGCGGCGTAGCGGTGAACGGCTCCTTGTACTTCGATGGCAACGGAACGCCTGCTCAGATTGGGTCGAGTTCGGGATCTTGCCCTGGAAATGTAATCGGGGGCGATCTGGAAGTGGATAACAACACCGGGTCAGTGCAGGTATTCAACAACACTGCCCAGGACGACCTCACGGGCAGCAGCAACTCCTCCGTCACAGGCGGAGGGAACACGGCCAAGAATAAAATTGGCCAGTGCTCAACGTTCTAGCAGGGCGGTTAAGAACCAATTTCCGGCTGCTCCGGAACCGGGAGCCTGAGTACGGCTCCCGGAACTGCCTGCATGCACCCTGCTATGAAAGGACACTGCCTTTCGCGTCCCATCGAGCGATCCTTGGGCGTTGTCGTGAATACTCCGGCGTTCAGCCAGCAGGCTCGCGTGTACCCGTCGATCAGGTCAAGCATCCGCGCTGTATTCCCATCGTGCCTGAAAGTGGTGGCAAAGCCGCACGACCAGACGTGATTCGGATGCTCCGGCCGCAGCCGCACACGGGAGCCGTCGTTGAGCCGCAAGTACCCGCCGGCGTTGACGCGCGCGCGGCTGGCCACGGCCTTCGCGCAATCGGGCCGGCAAACCGATGCGCTGGCGCACCCGCGCGAAGCCGTGCGGCTTTCGCCCCCCGATGCGAACCTGCATGCGCTGTTCGCGCAGGTTCTCGCGGGCACGGGACAGGTTGAGCAGCCGCACCCGGCCATGCGCAGGCGCGCGCCAATCTCGCCGGACCTCCCAAGCCATGACTCCGCACTCTGTTAATATTCCCTTCGGTTCAGTGCGTCTTCAATTGAGCAATTGCAGAATCTACATGACCAGGGGGTATGGGGAGTCAAAGATGAAAAAGATCGGGTCCATTCTCGTGCTGTTGTCTTCGGCCCTGTGCGGCACTGGCCGGCCAATGGCTGCTCAACAGGCAGCTCCGGCGGTTGAGGCGAGCCGGGCTGCAAAAAGTACCAGCTGGTGGAAAAACGCAGTCATCTACGAGATCTACCCGCGCAGCTTTCAGGATTCGAACGGCGACGGCATCGGAGATCTGAACGGCATCGCCTCGCGCCTCGATTATTTGCAGGAGCTCGGTGTCGATGCCATTTGGCTTACGCCCATTTATCCTTCGCCGCAAGTGGACTTCGGCTACGACATCTCCGACTACGCCGCCATCGACTTGCAGTACGGCACTTTGGATGACTTCAGCCGTTTGGTGGCCGCGGCGAAGAGGCGAAACATCGGCATCATCATGGATCTGGTGCTGAACCACACCTCCGACCAGGATCCGTGGTTTAAGGAATCCTCGAGCTCGCGCACCAATCCCAGGGCCGGCTGGTACATGTGGCGCGATCCGAAGATCGTCGACGGCCATCGCCAGCCGCCTAACAACTGGGTCTCCGATTTTGGAGGGTCCGCCTGGCAGTGGGATCCGGCGCGCCAGCAGTACTACTACCACGAGTTCTACGTTCAGCAGCCTGACCTGAACTGGAATAATCCCCAGGTGCGAAAGGCGATGTATGACGTGGCGCGGTTGTGGATCGGCCGCGGCGTGGTCGGCTTCCGTCTCGACGCGATTACCTCGCTCTTCGAAGATCCGCTCGATCGTGACGAGCCTTACATCCCGGGCCCCGATGGCCAGCCGCGCATCGATGCCTACGGCGACAAAGAGGTCGAAAACATCTACACCGACAACCTGCCCGAGGAGCACGGCGTTTTGCGCGAGCTGCGCCAGGCCACTGACGCGGCGGGCGGGCACAGGGTGGTGCTGATCGGCGAAACCTACCTGAACTCTATTGACGACCTGCGCAGAATGTACGGCGCCAACAACGATGAACTGCAACTGCCCATGGATATGCAGGTGGGCTTCATCAACAAGTTCGACGTCGCGCTTTTCCGCCGGCGCATCAACGAAGCCGAGACAGGGCTCGACGGCGGCCAGCCGCTGTTTGTCTTCGACAATCACGACAATCCGCGGTGGGACCGCTATCAGACCGGCGCGGCCGGAGCCCCGCAGTCCGCTTATGGTCCTCACCATGACGATATCGGGCGCGTGATCGCAGCGGTTCTGTTCGCCTCGCACGACACCGCCCTGATGTACTACGGCGATGAGATTGGCATGGCGACCACGCCGCCCACGCGCAAGCAGGATGTGCGCGACCCCATCGGCATCAGAGGCTGGCCCAGGGAAAAAGGCCGCGACGGCGAGCGCACGCCCATGCAGTGGAACGCCGGCCCTGACGCGGGCTTCTCCTCGGCCGGCGTCAAAACCTGGCTGCCCATTCCTGAGAGCTACAAGACTGTGAACGTGGCCGCCGAAGAGCGCGACCCGGATTCGATGCTGCACTGGTACCGGCGGCTCATCGCCCTCAAGAAAAACGATTCGGCGCTCCACGAGGGTGAAGAGATCATGCTTAATACCGCGGACGGCCACGTGCTCTCCTGGCTGCGCAAAGCCGCAAATGGAGAAGCCGTGATTGTCGCCTGCAACTTTACTGGCCAGCCGCAGACCGTGAGCTTCGATTTGAGCGCGCAGGGCGTCGGCGGAACAGGCTTGAAGACATTGCTGATGACTCCGGGTGCGCGTGAGCCCCAATCGATCGCCTCCGTGCGGCTCGGACCCTACGGCGTCTACATCGGTCAAATTCGATGAAACTCCGCAGGCTGCGCGCGATGCCGCGATTCCCAATCCCTGTGCCGGCAGCAAGATCGTGCACAAGTACGCGCAAACCGCCGGCTGCGCCGGCTGGCAGTCGCTCACATCGCCGGGCTTCCACCCGTCATCCGCGCCACCTCGCGCATCTGGTGGGCTACCGCTTCAAGAAATGTCTCCACGCTCACGCCGTCCGGAATCTCCAGTCCGGACTTCACGCGCAGCGCGCTCGCAATCCGCTCTGCGATGGCCGCGCGCGTGGTCAGGTCCAGGTCCAGGCGCCGTGAAAAAAATCTTTCCACCACCTCGAGATCCGCGGTTGAAAGTTTCGCCACCTTCGAGGCCGGCAACGTTACCTTCAGGTGCGGTGGAGTCATCGCCGCCGGAGCCGCAAACGCGGCCGCCGTAATCGTGCGCGTGCCCAGTTCGCCCCAGTGCGGCGACTCGATCTCGCGGTCGCGCACCACCAGCGTCCCCGCCACCATGTCGCCCAGCCGCTGGTTCTGCCGGTTCAGAATCATGGTCACCACCCCCGCCACATAAAAGCTGGGCAGGGAATCCACAAAGCGCACCAGGTTGCGCGCCAGCGATTCCACAAAGCTGATGGCGCGCCCGCTGCGGTGGATCACGTGAATCTTCATCACCCGCTTGCCCGGCGTGCGCCCGTTCGCGAACGCCTCGAACAGCGTGAAGTACCCCCACTGCAGAAGAAACACGATCAGGAAGAAGATGCCCGCGGCCCAATTCTCTGAGACTCCGGAGAACACGTGGAGCGCGGGAAGAACAATCGCGGCCACGATGAACAGCGCGATGAACGCCGCCGTCCAGATCAGGTAGTCAACCACCAGCGCCACAAAGCGGCTTCCGATGCCGGCAATCGGCATCTCGATCGCCACCAGCTCCGGTGTTTCGATGTTAAGCTGGTCGCTAATCGGATCTTTGGCCGGCTCCATGTCCATCCTCGTCTCCAACCAGTGGCTCGAAAAACGCCGCCCTTACTGGGAGCGGCTTGCCGCCTTGCTTTCCCAGGCCGGCGCCGGCAGCCTGCGCTCGCTCACCCGCGCTGAACTCGCGGAGACCGCGCTGCTTTACCGCCAGGTGGCCGGCGATCTTTCCACACTGCGCCAGGACTCGACCGCTCGCGCCTACGCCGATCACGTCAATCAGCTTCTCGCCCGCGCCCACCATATCATCTATTCCACGCGCGGAACCAGTTTTTCGAATCTCGTCCGTTACATGCGCTTGGGTTACCCCGCGGTCTTCCAGCGCAACCTCCGTTACGTGGTGCTTTCTCTCCTGGTCATGCTTTCGGGCACGGCTCTCGGCGCCATTCTCACCCTCGCCCGTCCGCAGTTTATGCACAGCATGCTCGGCCCGCAGATGGTGGCCACTATCGAGCGCCACCAGATGTGGACGCAATCCGTCGTCTCCGCCGCGCCCATGTGGAGCAGTGCCATCATGACAAACAATCTGACGGTGTGCTTCGTCGCCTTTGCGGGGGGGATCACGTTCGGGGTCTTGACAATTTATTCAATGTTCCGCAACGGCCTGCTTCTCGGCGTCATCGGCGTAGCCTGCGCCCAGCACGGCATGACCATCGATCTCTTGAGCTTCCTCGCCCCGCACGGTTCGCTCGAGCTGCCCTCGATCGTTCTCGCCGGCGCCGCCGGCTTCCGACTCGCCCACGGCGTGCTCTTTCCCGGCTTCTACCGCTGGCGCGACTCCGTCGCTACGGCAGGCGTCGAAGCCGCGCGCCTCATCGCCGGCATCATTCCCCTGCTCGTCATCGCCGGCACCCTCGAAGGATTCTTTTCCCCCTCCTCGGCGCGCGTCTGGCTCAAATTCACCGTCGGCGGCATGCTCTTCGCCCTGCTCAATCTCTGGCTCTTCCGTCCGCTGCCCCCTGTAAACGCAGCCGGGCGAAGCTAAATGAAGAGATACCCTCGTTGTCATCCTGAGCGAGTCCGCCGCAGGCGGACGAGTCGAAGGACCTGCAGTTGCCCCCACGCCTCGACACGAATCTTTGCGGCTCTAAATCATCGCCCGTTCCTTCACCCTTAAATACTGATTCAGCACCGCCGACGTCAGCTCGTCCGGATCAAGATCGAGCGTGAGCGCGCCCTGCTCGCGCAGGCGGGCGAGCACCCGCTCCCGCCGGCTCGTCAGCTCCTGAGCCGCCGAAGCGCGAAACATCTGCTCTACGTTCTTCGGCCGCGCCCGCGCCATCGTCTCCACGTCCGTCTGCGCCATGGCGACAAACAGCAGCACGTGCCGGTGCAGCAGTTGCGTCGCCCCATCCACCACTTCGGGCCGCATCGCCGTCTCCGCCAGATCGGTGATCCACACGATGAGCGCCCGTCGCGGCTGATACCGGTTCAGCGTTGCCGTCGCGCGCAGGTGGTCGGCCTCGCTTGCCTCCGTGCGCGCCAGGGCCAGTGCTTCGAGGATCTGCCGCAAGTGCGTGCTGCCCCGTCCCGGCAGCACTCTCTGCTGTACCGCCCGCCCGTAGACCAGCAACCCCACGCGGTCGCCGGAAAACAGCGCCAGTTGCGCCACGGCCACGGCGGTCGAGCACGCGTAGTCGAGCTTCGCGTGTCCCAGCCGGGTGCTGTCGCCGCCCTCCGGCGCGGTTCTCCCCCGCAACAGCCGTCCTGCGTCGAGCACGATCCACACCGGCTGGCTGCGCTCGCTCTGATACCGCCGCGTGATCAGCTGCCCGCGCCGCGCCGTCGCCGTCCAGCACACGTCGCGCACATCGTCGCCCTCAAGATAGTCGCGCAGACTTTCGAAATCCCGCCCCAGCCCGCGCTGCTGCGTCTGCCGCAACTGCAATTCGATCTGCCGCCCGCGCGCGAGAAAAATCTCCTGCTCCTCGCCCCGCCGCAACGCCGGATACACGCGCACCGTCTGCTCGAGCGGCGCCGCGGCCCAGCGCTCCACCAGTCCGGCGAGCGAGCGGTAGCGCACGTAGAGCTGTCCCGTGCGCACATCGCCCCGCTCTTGCGGTTCCACTCGGTAACGAAGAGCCGCGCGCACCCGCGGAAATACGCGCAGCCGCCCGGTAACCGGCGCAGACGCGAGCTCTTCCGGCAGGTCGTCCACAATCCGGCAATCGAGAATCACCTCACCCTGCTGTTCCACGGCAATCTCGATCTCCGTTTCGCTCGAGAGCGCGGGCACATTGCCCCACGAGCGTTCTACCGCGATCTTTCGCGCCCCGGGTAGCCGGAACCCATCCCAGAGCGCCGCCAGCAGCACCAGCGCATCCCACCCCAGCATGCCGTAGGCCAGCCGCGATTGAAAGAATCCCGGCAGCGCCAGCAGCAGTCCCGCGGCCAGCAGCCAGATCGCGCGTGCGGTCAGCGCGAACGCAAACCACCGCCGCCGCGGCCGGCACTCCGCGCGCACCGTCTCGGGATGAAGCGAAGACGAGATCATCGGGACGAACGTCCCCGGATTTCGACCGGTAAATCGAGAGCGAAGATCAGGGACTCGTTCAGCTTCCGGATCTTGCCTCGCGAAAGCGAGCCTACATACCGGGTGAGCTGAGATTTGGGCACGCTCGCGAGGCTATCGCACGTGATCCAGCTCTCATGCTTCAGTCCTTCGTCCGGCCCGATGGCAACCTGCGACCTCAGGCCTTCACCGCTTGAATATACCGGCGCGCACACGACCGTCGAATAACGCGAATCGATCAATCCCTGATGACTGACGACTACGAAGGCCCGCTGCCGCTTGGGATCCCGGGCCGGG
>JASHUF010000010.1 GCA_030040175.1 Acidobacteriaceae bacterium | reverse complement strand
TGCCCGGCGGCGCCAGCCTGCACAACTGCATGGCCGGCCACGGCCCCGATGCCGAAACCTTCGAGCGCGCCTCCCAGGCCGAGCTGCGGCCGCAGTACCTGGCCAACACGCTGGCCTTCATGTTCGAGACCCAGCTCGCCATCCGCCCCACCCTCTTCGCCATGAATACGCGCATCCTGCAGCACGAGTACTTCGAGTGCTGGCAGGGCCTGAAAAAACGCTTCACCGGCGCCGAGCTGGATGTGGAGATGTCGAAACGATGAGAGGCGAGGAGGCCGTATACCTGGGATGAGCTCCACAAGCTGGGTCACTTCCGCCAACCACCCCGAGTGCGACTTCCCCCTGCTGAATCTGCCTTACGGCGTCTTTCGCCGTGCAGGCGAAACCTCGGCCGCCCGCATCGGCGTCGCCATCGGCGACCGGATCCTCGATCTCCACGCCTGCGCCGAACAGGGCCTGCTCGCGGATCTCCCCGATCCCCTCATCGCTTCCTGCCGCGCAGACGTGCTCAATCCCCTCATGACCCTCGGTCCAGCCGCATGGTCGGCGCTGCGCCGCCGCCTCACCGCTCTTCTCGACGCGGACAATCCGTGCGCGGAAACGCGGAGTCGCGTCGAAGGGCTCCTCGTCCCCATGCGCGAGGCGCAGATGCAGCTCCCGGCGCGCATCGGCGGCTACACCGACTTCTACGCCTCCATTCACCACGCCGCGCGCGTGGGCCGGCTCTTTCGCCCGGAGAATCCGCTGCTGCCCAATTACAAGTACGTGCCCATCGCCTATCACGGCCGCGCCTCCTCGATCGTTTTGAGCGGCGAGCCCATCCGCCGTCCCTGGGGCCAGACCAGGTCCAGCATCAACGGCGCCGAATTCGGTCCCACGCAGTCCCTCGATTACGAACTCGAGGTCGGCCTCTTCATCGGCCCTGAAAACGCGCTCGGCGAGAGCATCCCGATTGCCGAAGCCGAAGACCACATCTTCGGCCTGTGCCTCGTGAACGACTGGTCCGCGCGCGACATGCAGAGCTGGGAGTACCAGCCGCTCGGCCCGTTTCTGGCCAAGAACTTTGCCACCACCATTTCGCCCTGGATCGTCTCCCTCGAAGCGCTTGAGCCCTTCCGTGTTCCTGCCTTCGAGCGCCCGCCCGGCGACCCCGCACCGCTTCCGTATCTCACCTCGCCGGCGCCGGCGTGTGCAGGTATCGATCTCACCCTCGAAGTCTTTCTCGATTCGCGCCAGATGCGGCAGATAGGCGCCGCGCCCGCGCTCGTGAGCCGCGGCAATCTGCGCGATCTTTATTGGACGCTGTCCCAGCTCGTCACGCACCACGCCAGCAACGGCTGCAACCTGCGCCCCGGCGACCTGCTCGCCACCGGAACCGTCTCCGGCCCCAATGAGAGCTCCGAAGGCTGCCTGCTGGAAAAGCGAGTCGCCGGCGAGCCGCTCTGCCTGCCCACCGGCGAGCTGCGCACCTTTCTCGAAGACGGCGACCAGGTCATCCTGCGCGCGTATTCGCGCCTGCCCGACGGACAGAAGATCGGCTTCGGCTCCTGCGCCGGCACCATCATGGAAGCGCCGCCCGCCCCGTAACACAACCGGAACCCGTGCGGCGCACAACCCGAAAGGCATCTCCTCCGCATCCCAACAAATGATGTACTCTGCGAGTAACCATGGATCTCGATCAGAATCGTGATCGGCCGCAGGCAGTCCAACCCGCCAACCAGTTGCTCTCGGCGCTCGATCCCCAATCGCCGCGCATGAAAGCCAACCGCGAGGCGCTGCTTCACCTGCTGGCCGCCATGCGCTCCGAAGAAGCATTCATTCGCCAGGGCGGCGGAGCCAAGGCCATTGAAGCGCAGCACGGCAAGGGCCGGCTCACCGTGCGCGAGCGGCTCCAGCTGCTGCTCGATAAAGACTCCGAATTGCTCGAACTCGGTCTCTGGGCCGCGCACGGCATGTACTCGGAATACGGCGGCGCGCCTGCGGCCGGCGTAGTCACCGGCCTGGGCCGCGTGAGCGGGCGCCTGTGCATGATCGTCGCCAACGACGCCACCGTCAAAGCCGGCGCGTTTTTCCCCATGACCGCCAAGAAAGTTCTGCGCGCGCAAACCATCGCGCTTGAAAACCGCATCCCTACGCTTTATCTCGTCGACTCCGCGGGCGTCTTCTTACCCCTTCAGGAAGATGTTTTTCCCGACACCGACGACTTCGGCCGCATCTTCCGCAACAACGCCGTCATGAGCGCAGCCGGCATCCCGCAGATTACGGCCATCATGGGCATGTGCGTGGCCGGGGGCGCGTACCTGCCCGTCATGACGGACACGGTGCTCATGACCGAGGGCTCCGGCCTGTTTCTCGCCGGTCCTTCGCTGGTGCAGGCGGCCATCGGCCAAAAGACCGGGGCCGAAGAGCTGGGCGGAGCCGCCATGCACGCCGAGATCTCCGGCACCGTCGATTTCAAGGAGCCGGACGATGCCGCGTGCCTCAGCCGCGTGCGTTCACTGGTGGAAAAAATCGGCGAGCGCCCCGCGCCCAAGGAGATTTTTCGCCGCCGCGCCTACGATGCGAAAAAAGACGCGCCGCTGTTCCCCATCGAAGACGTCTACGGCCTTCTGAATCCCGCGCCCGGCGCAAGCAACGTCTATGACATGCATGAGATCATCGCGCGGCTCGTCGACCGATCAGAATTCGACGAGTACAAGGCCGAGTTCGGCCGCACCGTTCTCTGCGGCTACGCCTGGATCGGCGGCCACGCCGTGGGCATCGTCGCCAACCAGAAGACCAATCAAACCGACAAAGTCGCCATGGGTCCATCAGCCGGCGCCACCCGCATCGAAGTCGGCGGGGTCATCTACACCGAAAGCGCGCAGAAAGCCGCTCGCTTCATCCTCGACTGCAATCAGAACCTCATCCCCCTCATTTTTCTCCACGACGTCAACGGCTTCATGGTCGGCAAAGACGCCGAGTGGTCCGGCATCATTCGCGCCGGCGCCAAGAT
>JASHUF010000086.1 GCA_030040175.1 Acidobacteriaceae bacterium | reverse complement strand
TCCAGCCAGGTCGGCATCGAAAAGAACCCTCTTGCCGCGAACCGGGAAGATCAGATTCGCAATCGGCTTCGATGCAATTATGCTTCCCCTGGGCATCCGACCCTCCCCCTTTGAGATCACAAATTGTGATCTCAAACCAACCCTCGACCGACGCACATCGCGCAGTCGGCCAGCCAGCTTTTATTGATTCCGGTGACAGTCACTATCGCTCCCCCGGGGGCAGATGGCAAGAAAATAAAGCCGGATAGACAACTCCCGCATCGCTTACCTATTGCACCAGCATGCAATCCCCGTAGCTGAAAAAACGGTACCGCGCCTCCACGGCATGTTTGTACGCGGCCAGCACGCATTCGCGTCCCGCAAATGCGCTCACCAGCATCAGCAGGCTCGATTGCGGCAGATGGAAGTTGGTCAGCAGCGCGCTCACCGCACGGAATTCAAATCCCGGCGCAATGAAGATTTCCGTCTCGCCGGATTGCGGCTCGAGTTCCCCGCCTTTCGCCGCGCGCGCGGCTGCTTCCAGCGTCCGCACCACCGTGGTGCCCACGGCCACAATGCGCCGTTTCTCCTTGAGTGCGCGATTGATCGCCGCAGCCGCCTCGACGCCCAGCGTATAGCGCTCGCGATGCAGCCGCACCTCCCGCACCCGCTCCACGCGCAGCGGAGCAAACGTGCCCAGTCCCACGTGCAGCGTGATGCGCGCCATCTCCACGCCCTTCGCTTGCAGCCGGTCCAACATGGAGTCCGTAAAATGCAGGCCCGCCGTGGGCGCGGCCACGGAACCCCGCTCACGGGCAAATACGGTTTGATAGCGATCGCGATCCGCGTCCACGTCGTCGCGATGAATGTACGGCGGCAGGGGCACGTGGCCGATGCGCTCGAGAATCGCAAAAAAGTCTCCACCGCAATGCTCCGGCTGCTCGAACTGGAGCAGACGCTCACCGAACGGCCCGCGCGCGAGCACTTCCGCTTCAAGCTGCGTTGCTCCGCGCGCATCCGGAAAAATCAGCCGCTCCCCGATGGCCACCTTTCTTCCCGGCCGTACCAGCGCGCGCCAGCGATTTTTTCCAGCCGGCTCG
The DNA here is from genome assembly GCA_030040175.1 of Acidobacteriaceae bacterium. Classification (GTDB taxonomy): domain Bacteria; phylum Acidobacteriota; class Terriglobia; order Terriglobales; family Acidobacteriaceae; genus Telmatobacter. The sequence continues at coordinate 3,696 of JASHUF010000086.1, read as the reverse complement.
GTCAGCATCACTTCAATGCGTCCCGTCGGTTTCTCGCGTTCGCGCACCAGCGTGCGCCGCGCATACAACCGCGCGGGAATCACGCGGCTTTCATTCAGCACCAGCAGATCGCCCGGCTGGAGCATTGCAGGCAGTTCCGAAAAATGCGAGTCGGCAAACGCCCCGCTGGCGCGATCCAGCACCAGCATGCGGCTCGTGCCCCGCTCCGCCGGCGGCTCTTGCGCAATCAACTCCTCCGGCAGATGGAAATCGAAATCGGCCACGCGCAGATCGTCCGGGTCTTCGCTTTTTTTGCTTCGGCCGGTCATTCAACGGCCCTTCCCAGATGCGCGTAGGCCCGCAGCCGCGCGCGCTCGAGGGCGGCGTTCAACTCCTCGCGTTTGGCCTCGAATTGTTCCTCCGCCAGATCGGCCGGCGCCAAGTCTATGGTTGGCTCGGTCCAGCGCACCCAGCTCACCACGATGCGCGTGAACGGCCAGGGCACAAGGAATCGATCCCAGGAGCGCACCCGCCACGCGTGTTTCGGCTCGAGATGAAATGCGCCGATGCGCGCGCCCGTCCTCTGCGCCAGCTTGATGGGTCCCGTCTTGGTCTGATAAATCGGCCCGCGCGGCCCGTCGGCGGTAAAGATCGCCGGCCTGCCCGCTTCAATTACGCTTTTCAAACCCAGCAACCCTTCGCGCGCGCCGCGCGAGCTCGATCCGCGCACGGCGCGGTACCCGAACAGCGCCAGGATGCGCGTAATCAGCTCGCCGTCGAAGCTGCGGCTGATGAGAATGGTCGCGCCCGTCCGCCGGAAATACACTGCGCAGGGCAGCACGCACTGGTGCCAGAAGCAGAAGATCTCCGCGCCCGCGCCCGCGCCGTGCTGGAGCGGCGTTGCGCCCTCTTCGGCAATGGTTTCAAAGCGCCACGTGAGCCCCACGATCGAGACCAGCGCCCACACCATGCGGGGCGCCAGCGCCAGCACAAGGCGCTGGCCCAAGGTAAACCTGGGGCTGATCTCGCGGCTCACTCTTGATCGATTCTAGCCGCACGCTATGCGCCAGCTGCGCGCCGCCGTCCTCGCCAGGTTGATCTTCTAACGCGCCCTTTGCCAGTCCGGCTGCAGCTCATGCCGGCGCGTCTTTTCCCGGTGCGTATTCGAGCAGCAGGATGTGCGTGTCCAGATGCCGGCTTCCCAGCAGCTTCATCGGCGTGCGCGCGAAGCGCGAGAAGACCGGCTCCCTGCCTTCGCTGCCCAGCACCAGAGGAAAAACCATCAGCCGCAGCCGGTCGACGAGGCCCTGTTCCATCAGGCTGCGCACCAGCCGGATGCTGCCGATCGAGCGCAGCCGCGCGCCGTCCTGCGCCTTGAGCGCCCGGATCTCGGCGGCAACCGGCGCCCGCGAAAGCCGCGCATTCCTCCACACCAGAGGCTCTTGCAGTCCGCTTGAAAATACCAGCTTGGGCAGCTCGGTCATCTTCGCGCTGATGGGGTCCTGGGCGCTGGGCGCGAACTCCGTCAGCGCCTCATACGTCACGCGGCCCATGATCAACAACTGCGGCTGCGCGAGCTCCTCTTCAATCCACGCTGCCAGCCCGCCGCTGAAATAGCCGAAAAACGGCGGCTCGTTCGCGCCGGAAGCAAATCCGTCCAGAGACACAAACAGGTCGGCAACAAGTTCTCTCACTTCGGCAGCTCCTTCTCGCAACAAGCCCAACGGCCCCTTGCCGTCCGCCGCTCGTCAGCTATAGCGCAGCCAGCGCAGCAGTTCGGGCAGGGTGGCGCGCTTGCCGTACATCAGAATGCCCACGCGGTAAAGCCGGGACGAAATCCACAAAGTCCCCCAGATGCTCAGCACCAAGAGCCCGATGGAGGCCAAAAACTGCCACAGCGGAGGAATCTCCGAAGCCATGCGCAGAAACATCACAATGGGCGCGGTGGGAGGAAACAGCGAAGCCGAAACCGACCACACCGAGTTCGAATCGTTGATGATGGGCCAGATCATGGCGAAGCTCAGCCAGGTGGGCGCGGCCGCCAGCGGCATGTACATCTGCAGCTCCTGCTCGGTTTCGCAGGTGGCCGCAAGGCCGGCGAAGAGAGAACTGTAAAGCAGGTATCCCAGCAGAAAGTACACCGGGAACAGAATGCCCTCCGACCACGAAAAATGGATGGAGTACTGGCCGCTGAGAATCGACGCGGCCATGGGCGTGGCGATGATGGCAAGTCCCGCAGCCAGCCAGATGGCTATCTGCGTCATGCCCACGGCGCCCACGCCGACGAGCTTCCCGGCCAGCATGTCGCCGGGCCTGGCCGCGGACAGCATCACTTCAAAGATGCGCGAAGTCTTCTCCTGGATGATGGAGCGGGCCACATTCATGCCGTAGATCAGAGTGGTCATGGAAAGAAGGAACGCCATCACATATCCCTTCCAGAACGAAGCCTGCGCATTCACCTTCACCACCGAGATTTGCGCGCCATTCTTCCTCACCTGGTAGGTATCGATATCGATTCCCTTGACCACGGAGTCCACGTTTTCCCGGTCCATGCCTGCCGAAGCCAGATGCTCGGCGACGAATCCGTCGTCCAGCGCCTCCTTGAGGCGCGTCGTGGTCATAAAATCGCCTGCCGTCTTCGCCGTATAGCTCGCCCGGGGCAGCGCGCCGCCGCTGTTGTCGATCCAGAGAAAGCCATCAATCGATTCTCCGGCCACGCGGTTGGTCAATTCCGCGCGCGTCTGCGGTCCGGCGGGAACGGCAATGTCCACAATCGACCGCTTTGCCTTCTCGCCCAGCAGTTGCTGGCGCACGGCCTCAGAAAGCGCGCGGTCTTGAGAGACCACGACCACGTGCCTGTTTGCGCCCAGTCCGCGGCTCGAAAGATAAGCGATGCCCAGGACGCCCGCGAACAGCAGCGGCAGCCCGATGGTGGAAAGGCGGAAGGCGCGGCCCTTGATCTGCTCCAGGTATTCGCGCCGGGCGATCAGAAGCATATTACGCATCGGCCTTGCCTCCCACGGTCTGGATGAAAATCTCTTCGAGCGACGGCTCGACCAGCTCGAAGCGGTAGATGGCGGCCATGCTGCCGGCTTCATGGAGCAGCTTCTGCGCGTCGCCGTGCGGCTTGAGGCGAATCTCGGCGTGGCCGGAAAAATTCCGCGCCTCGGCAATCTCCTCGCTCTTCAGGAAGCCGGCGTCGCCTTCGAATTCCACGATCACGCGGTTGCGCTCGTAGCGCCTCTTGATCTCCCGCATACGGCCGGAGAGCACGGCCTCGCCGTGATCGATGAGGCAAATGGAATCGCAAAGCTTCTCCACCTGGTCCATGCGATGCGTGGAAAAAAGCACCGCCCTGCCCTGGTCTTTCAGCTCTACCAGCGTGCGCTCCAGCAGCACCGCGTTCACCGGATCAAGCCCGCTGAACGGCTCGTCCATCACAATCAGCTTGGGATCGTGCAGAACGGTGCCGATGAACTGAATCTTCTGCTGCATGCCTTTGGAGAGCTCTTCGGTTTTCTTGTCGAGAACCTCGGCGATCTCCAGCCGCTGGGCCCAGTTCAGGGCGCGCCTGTTCGCTTCCCCGGTCTCCACGCCGTGCAGTTGCCCGAAGAAGACAAGCTGCTCCCGCACCTTCATCTTCTTGTAGAGTCCGCGCTCCTCGGGCAGATAGCCCACGCGATCGAGGCTCTCACGCACGAAAGGTTTCTCGAACAG
>JASHUF010000009.1 GCA_030040175.1 Acidobacteriaceae bacterium | reverse complement strand
CTCGTTGAGCGAGGCAAGAAGCTGCGCCGCGACCGGCTGGCCCAGCGGCAGCGTGATGGAATTCAAGTTGAGATCCGACACCGGAGTGATGCCGCTATCAATGACGGCCACGCCGACGTTCGTGCCCTCGTAACCCTCCGCCCATACGGCCGGAGCGTTGATGGGCTCGGTCGTGTACTCAGCCGCAGTAATGGTCACCGCCTGGCGCGCGTTCACCGTGCGGTCGGGCGAGATATAAATTACATTCGGGTTTGCTGCAATGCTGTTGATTTGTCCCAAAGGCACAATCGCGACCACCCCGTTGATCAATCCCAGGACAATCGTCACCAGTCCACCCACAAGATCCAGCACGCCTCCCAGCAAGCCGCCCAGGAGCCCTCCTGAAGACCCTGAGGAGGCTGAAGATCCTGTAGACCCTGAAGTCGCGGCAGAGCTTGAAGGCGGATTCTGGTACTGAATGATGACCTGCACGTTTTGCGAAGGGGAACCCGAAGCGATAAGCGCCTGGAGGTCGGGTGAGATCTTACTGCTTGTTGACTGAGCCGTTGCCGGTGTTGTTCCCGTAAGTGCCAGCAATAAGCCAAAGACCATTAAATAGCGCGCCCGTAACATATATACCTCCGCGATCTCGCAGATGAACTCAATGCAATTCTTGGATTGACCAATCGACTGCGTTGTACCGATGGGGACACGCGAAGCTTGCCGTCCACCTTATGATTTGTAGTTATAGGGACTTTCGTCATCAATTGCCAGCAAGTTGTATCGCCGATGCCGAGTCTGTACCTCATTTTTGTAACGTTACCCGAATAACATGTAAGGAATTGCATAGCGTCCAAAGGGACTCGCAGGCAGCCTCGATGCGCGCGGCGCTGCGTACTATTTCCGCAAAGATGAGTAAGTTGGCGCGCTGACCGGTGGAATATGCAATTACTTGACCACTCGAAGATCGACCCATGGCGAGTAAGTGGAATTACCTTCGCGCCCGTGGCAAAAGCGCGCCCTGCGCATATACGCCAGTAACCATCAAGATTGGCTAAAAGTAACGGATTTTTCTTCGCGCGCAGAGGCTTCGCGGAAGCTTAAAAGAACCTCGGCGGGAACCGGAAGCGCGTTGAGGAGGGCCAGCGTGGACGGATGCTGCGCCTGCACGAGCCCGGTGACCGGAAGGCTCTCGACGATGGCGCCCTGGTCGAGGACAGCCATGCGATCGGCGAGCTGCAGCACGGAGACGAGATCGTGCGAAATGTAAAGGAGGGTGACATTGTGGCGGCGATTGAGCGTCCGCAGCAGCTGGACGATCTGCGTCTGCGTGACGGGATCGAGAGCGCTGGTAGGCTCGTCGGCGATGAGAAGCGCGGGACGGTGGAGCAAGGCGAGAGCAATGAGCACGCGCTGTGCCTGGCCGACGCTGATCTGGGAGGGGCGCCGGCGGAGGAACTCGGAACCGGAGGGCAGCTGCACTTCGGCGAGAAGCTCGTGCATACGGGCGTGCAGGGCATCCCGGTCCGGGCGGCGGTGGGCCCTCCAGGCTTCGCGAAAGTGGCTTTCCAGGCTGATGGCGGCGTTGAGCGCGGTCATGGGACTCTGGGGAATGAGCGCCACGCTGCGCCCCAGGAGCGTGCGCAGGCGGCGCGGCGGAAGAGCGAGCAGGTTCTGGCCTTCGAGGATCACATGGCCGCGGACGCGGCCGCCGCGCCAGGGCAAAAGGCCGAGCAGAGACGAAGCGAGCGTGCTCTTGCCGGCACCGCTCGAGCCGACCAGGCCGAGGATCTCGCCGCGCTCGAGCTCGAAGCGTATCCCGCGCAGAATGGGCTTGCCGGCATAGCCGGCCTCGAGATCGACGCGAAGAAGGCGCTCGGGATTCATCGCGCCCCCTCGAGGCGAAGCTCTTCGACATTCCAGACCAGGCTGGGCGCAAGCACGGCGGGGCGGACGCCGCGGAGCCGCGGCGAGACCGCAACCAGAATGTTGGGATAGACGAGATAGATGAAGGGCTGCTCCCCGGCGGCGATCTCCTGCACGCGATCCAAGGCGCGCTTGCGCTCGGCGTCAAGGCGCGTGCTCGCCTGCAGATTCATCTCCCGATCGATCTCGGCCTCCCAGGGCGTGGCCGGGATTTTCTCCGACGGATTCCACTGGTGATTGGGCGAGGAGCTGAGCCAGAGGTTCATCATCGCGTTGGGATCGGGATCGACGTTCTCGAGGCCGAGAAGACAGGCTTCGTAGTCCTGCGTGTGCATGAGGCGCTCGATAAGCGCGGGAAAATCGAGCGCTACCACGGTGACTTCGATGCCGAGCGCGGCCAGGTCCTGCTGGATGAGCGCAGCCATCTTCTGCCGCGCGGCGTTGCCCGCATTGGTGAGGATGGAGAATTTGACCGGATGGCCGGATGCGTCTTCGAGATGCGTGCCGCTCCAATGAAAGCCGGCGCGTGCCAGGCCGGCTTTGGCTGCGGCAACGTCGGTGTGCGGAGCGGACAGATTGGCGTCATACCACGCGCGGTTTGCGGGCGAGATGAAGCCGTACGCGGGCGTGGCGTGACTGAGATAGGCGATGCGGGCGAGATCGTCGCGATGAATAGCTTGCGAGACCGCGACACGAAACGCGCGGTTGGAGAACCAGGCCTTTTCCCACGCGGGGATGGGCGCGCCGGGAAATTGGTTGAACCACATCTGCTCCGTGTTGAGGGAGGGCCCGAGAT
>JASHUF010000008.1 GCA_030040175.1 Acidobacteriaceae bacterium | reverse complement strand
AAGTCGACCAGGTCGAATTTGCCCAGGCGAAACTCGAAGCGGCGCGCAGGAAGACTCGTGGCCAGATGCAACTCGTCGCGCTCCGCTGCCACGGTCTCCTTTGAGAGTGGAACGATCTGCCGCACCATGAAACGCGCCAGATACGGCCCCTTCGAAAGCGGCAGTCCTTGGACCAGCCGCACCGAGTCCAGGTTCGTGTATCCCGCCAGCCCATTGGCGTTGCCGATGCCGTTGCCGGTGGCGTCTTCCAGGTCGGCAAAAACTTCGGTTGTATGCGTCAGCTGATAACCGGTATAGAGCGTCATCACGTGCGTGGTGGCGCTCTGCGCCCACGGGGTGAGGCTGTTCGCGCCGCTGTAACGCGCGGGAAACGCCCCATGCCCCTGCAGAATGATGTTCACTTGTCCTGAGATCCAATAGCGGCCGGTCTCGGTGTGCGGAAAGACGGTGACCGGATCGCCGGCCTCATCAAGGGTCGTGGACCCATTTTGGGGCGAAGGAGCGCCGGGAGCGTTGCCGGCGCCGCCCGGTTGCGTCTGCACCTGGGGCGCATCGGGAATCGAATCCCCGGCCTGTGCGGCAGCACGCAGAGCGGCCATCCCCGCGAGCGCCAGCACGAGAGCCAGGCAGGCAAACCGGGTGCGCGGGTTGGAGAAAAGCGCGGGCATACAATAAACGGGAAGCCGGGGAAAACTCTACCCCCGTCCCCTACATACCATACCGGGGATAGGTAGGTCAAAAGCGAGAGGGAAGGCCATGTCGCATCAGGAACGGGAAAAGGTGAAGTTGCTGCAGCGGCTGCGCAAGGTTCGCGGGCAGCTGGACGCGGTGGAGCGCTCGCTCACCACGGACGAAGATTGCGGAGGCCAGCTGATGCTGCTGGCCGCCGTCCGCGGCGGCGTCAATGGTCTTATGGCCGAGGTGCTGGAGACCCACATCCGTTTCCACCTTGTGGACGGCGCCAAGGAGCAGATCGCACCCGAGCTGGCTGAGGATCTGATCGATCTGGTGCACGCATATCTCAAGTAATTTCGCATTGGGGCGGGCTGGTCCGCTGCCCGGCCGGCTTGGACCATTGCGCGTGCCTGGGCGTGCGGCGCTACGCACCCATGCTAGCGGTCCCTCGCTCGCAGAGTGTTAAAGCCGGTTGAATGAACTGTGCGCCGGAGTGCCAGGGTGCCGGCCAAGGGGTGTCGAATGGATCTGAGACTGGTTTTCGGCCTTCGCTGTTCTGCTTTTCGCAGCTTTTGCTGTCCGCCGCGATCGCGTCCGGCGCGCGGTGTAACGCACCCGGCCAGGGCCTGTTTGCGCGTTGCAGAAAAGCCATTTATGGTTATTGCGCCTGCAATTGGAAGGGAAATCGCCGATGCCAACGCGCCTTTCGCTCGCCGCCCTGGTTGCGCTTCTTGCTCTCGCTGCTTCCGCACAGCAACGCCCCAAGATCACCGGCATCTCGCACTTGGCCATCTACGCCTCAGACCCCGTAGCCGCCGAGCACTACTACACTGCAATCGTCGGCGCGGCCAAGCTGCCCGATCCCGAGAATCCGCAGGGCGTGCGTTACGCGCTCAGCGCCACGCAGTTCATTGAAGTGCTGCCTCTGCCTGCGGGTGCGGGCGTCAATCGCCTGGATCACTCGGCGTGGAATGTCGAGAGCGCCGAAGGCATGCGCCGTTACCTCGCCGCCAAAGGATGGAAGACGCCGGCGCATGTGACCCGCGGCGCCGACGGCAGCCGCTGGTTCGAGGTGCTCGATCCCGAAGGCAACAAAGTGCAGTTCGTCCAGCCGCCGGCGCACCCGAGACCTGTCGACGCGCCCAACGCCATCGGCCACCACATCATCCATATCGGTTTCCTCGTGCATGACCGCGCCGCCGAGGATGCGTTTTATCGCGGCCTGCTCGGCTTCCGGCCCTACTGGTTTGGCGGCATGAATTATCCGGCCAAGGTCGACTGGGTCAGCCAGCAGGTTCCCGACGGGCATGACTGGCTCGAATACATGCTCTCCGGCGGGCCCGGCGCCGGCATCCCTGCCGATATGACTCAGAACCATCTCGGCGTCCTCGATCATTTCTCCATCGGCGAGGTCTCCGTGCCCGACGCGTACAAGCTCCTTGCTTCGAGCGGCCGGCTCGCCGCCCGCCACGATCAGGCGCCCAAGATCGGCCTCGACGGCAAGTACCAGTTCAATCTGTACGACCCCGATGGGATTCGCCTGGAGATGATGAACTTCCACGCCACGGACACACCTTGCTGCTCTCCGTTCACGGCCGAAGACCCGGCGGAGTGACGCGAACACAGCGGAGCTGGCGGCGTTAGCGCGGTTCGCGGAGCTCGTCGAGCGAACAATTTTCCCGGGCGCCCGCGACCCAACCATGGGAAGGCCGCATAAGCAATGTCCGGCTCGCGCCGTCGGCGCAGCGCTCGTTAGCCCCGCGCTTCAGCGTGGGGAGGGCGAACACTGCGACTGCAACCCGGTCCGGAGTCCCGGAGGGACGGCGCACAAGCTAGCCCCGCTCGCTCGGCTTCCTGTATACTCAAAAGAGCCTCACGGGCGGGAAAGTCCCTGTCCGGCTGAGACTTCAGCCCAAAACGAGAACAGCAATGCCCAAGTTGAAAACCCATTCGGGCGCGGCCAAGCGCTTCAAGAAGACCGGCACCGGCAAGATCATGCGGGGCCACACCAAGATGCGCCACATCCTCACGTCGAAGGCCGTCAAGACCAAGCGCAAGCTCGGCAAGAGCACCCTGGTTTCCGACGGCGACTACGCCAAGGTCGCGCGCATGATTCCCTACGCTTAGCAGGGGATTAGTCCAAAGAGCTGCCGTGCGCAGCACCCGCGAGTGAAGAGGCCCAACCTGCCTCCAGCCGCGCAATAACAGCCTTCAGCTCTCAGCTTTCAGCCGCTGGCTCATCATGCTGAACCTGAGCCGGTCGCGCCGCAGGGCGGGCTGGAGGCTAGGAGCTAGAAGCTAGTAGCTAAAAGGAGAAGACCATGCCCCGCGTGAAACGTGGCACCAAGCGGCACGACCGCCGCAAGAAAATCCTGGACCGCGCCAGCGGTTATTTCCTCACCAAATCCAAGCTCTACCAGGCGGCGCAGGAGGCCGTCGAGCGCGGCCTCAAGTTCGGCTACCGCGGCCGGCGCGAGAAGAAGCGCCAGTTCCGCTCGCTCTGGATCGTGCGCATCGCCGCTGCCTGCAAGCTCAACGGCGCCAGCTACTCGCAGTTCATCAACGGCCTCAAAAAGGCCGGCATCGAGCTCGACCGCAAAATCCTGGCCGAGATCGCCGTCAAAGACGCGGCCGGCTTTGCCAAGCTCGTCGAGCAGGCCAAGGCCGCACGCGCCGCCAAAGCGGCGTAACACATTGGTGCCCCATCCATTCTGTCCGTCATGACGGACAGAATGGGGGGGAAAGCAAATCGGAATACAACTGGCGGCAAAACGGCCCGGAGTTCTTGAGGGAGCTTCGGGCCGTTTCGCGTGCAACTACATCTGTGCTGGCGGGAATATAATCAGCCATACGGTTAGGCTGCTGGCATCAAGGTTCGCGACGTGCTGAAGCTGATTGAGGACGACGGCTGGCACCAGGTTGGGCAAAAGGGCAGCCATCGCCAGTTCAAGCACCCAGATAAACCCGGGTGAGTCACGGTAGCCGGCCATCCATCCCAGGAGATGGACAAAGGTACGCTCAACAGCATTCTCAAACAGGCGGGACTAAAATGACGGAATACGCAGTTGTGTTTGAGAAAACCTCGAACGGCTGGAGTGCCTATGCGCCGGACCTACCCGGCCTCGGCGTGGCCGCGCCTACTATCGAGGAAACGGAGAAGCTGATCCGCGAGGGAATCGAGTTTCACATCGCTGGACTTCGCGAAGACGGCTTGCCTGTTCCTGCGCCCGCTGCACAGGTCAAGCAGATCGCTATCCCCGCGTAGACTTCAGTCCCCCGATCCATTTCAAATCTGGCTTCATCAGGTGCGCGTAAGCGCTTTTCGCTCCACGCCGTGATTTATCCTGCTTTTTACCCATGACGAACGACTCGATCCCCAACCTGACGGCGTTCGACGACGAATCGCTGGACAAGGCCTTCGCCGAGCTCCGCGATCAGGCGAAAGCCGTTGCCGATGCGGTCGATAGCTCCGAGGCACTCGAAGCCTTCCGTCTCAGTTGGCTGGGACGCAAACAAGGGCGCCTCAACGAAGTTTCCAGCCGCTGGCTGAAGGCAGCCCCGCCTGAAGCCAAGAAGGCGCTCGGACAGAGGTTCAACGAGTTCAAGCAATTCCTTCTGACGGAACTCCTCCTGGAGCTGGATCAACGCTCGAAGTCAGCCGATGCCGCGCTCAAAGCCCAGGCCCTCGACATCACTCTGCCCGGCACCCGCCGCCTTCTCGGCGCCGAGCATCCCATCACGCGCACCATGAGCGAAATCGTCAGCGTCTTCGCGGCGCTCGGCTACTCCGTGGGTGTGGGGCCTGAAGTCGAAACCGATTACTACAACTTCGAGAGCATGAATTTCCCTCCCGGCCATCCCGCGCGCGACACCCAGGACACGCTCGTCATAGCCAGCCAGGAACGCAAACCCCTGCGCGACCGGCTCTTGCTGCGCACCCATACGTCTCCGGTGCAGATGCGCACCATGGAGCTTGAGCCGCCGCCGGTGCGCATCGTCATTCCCGGCAAGGTGCACCGCAACGACGCGGCCGACGCTACGCACTCGCCCATCTTCCACCAAGTCGAGGGCCTCTGCGTGGACACGCACATCACCTTCAGCCATCTCAAAGGCACGCTCGATCACGCCATGAAGGCGCTCTTCGGCTCGGCCGTGAAAACGCGCTTCTTCCCCTCGTTCTTTCCCTTCACCGAGCCCAGCGCCGACGTGCAGATCAGCTGCATCTTCTGCGGCGGCAAGGGCTGCAGAAAGTGCAAGCAGTCGGGCTGGATCGAGCTCCTCGGTTGCGGCATGGTCGATCCCGCGGTCTTCGCTTTCGCCCGGGAAAAGCAGCCCGCTTACGACCCGAAGAAAATCTCCGGCTTCGCCTTCGGCATGGGCGTCGAACGCATCGCCATGATGAAGTACGGCATCAGCGAAATCGGGCAATTCTACGCGGGTGACATGCGGTTTTTGAGTCTATTTGTGTAGAAGCGGCCAGTTAGCGTCCGCCTCCGGCGGACATTCGCAAGTTAGCGAGTTAGCGGCTGATTCGGGAGAACGAACGAGCGTGCCGAGAACGAGGCATTTTCGCGACCTGATTGCCTGGCAGAAGGCAATGGCGCTCGCCCGTCAGGTTTATGCACTAACCGAGGGCTTCCCAAAGTCCGAAATCTTTGGCTTGCGGATTCAATTGCGCCGCGCGGCCGTTTCAGTCGCGAGTAATATTGCCGAGGGCCATGGAAGGTTGACGGACCCTCAGCTAAGAAACTCTCTCGGGATGGCGCGCGGATCGCTGTACGAACTGCAAACGCAGATCGAATTGGCTTGCGATCTTGGTTTATTTGGCAAGACCTCGGCAAAAGACCTGATAGACGCGGCGATTGATGTTGCCAAGCTGATCAACGGCCTGCTTGGCGTCTTGGAGGAATGATTCGGTGGCACAGAACCCGCAAACTCGCCAACTTGCGAATTCGCGCGAAGCGCGTGCGAACTCGCCCATCGTGATTTCATGAAAATTCTCACCAAATGGCTCCGCGCATATCTCCCCGGCCTGTCCGTCTCCGACGCCCAACTCGCCGAAGATCTCACGCTACGTGGCATTGCCGTCGAGGGCATCTGCGATCTCGGCTCCGGCAACGGTTCGATCTTCGCGATGGACATCACCACCAACCGCGTTGACGCCATGAACCACTACGGCATCGCCCGCGAAGCCGCCGCCATCTACGCGCTCGAGCTGCCCGCGCTGGCATTCCCTCTTCCCGCACCCCGCCCGTGCAGCCAGCGCCCGTTCTCCGTGGCCATTGAAGTCGAGGACGCCTGCGGCCGCTTCACCGCGCGCGTCCTGCGCGATGTCGCCATCGGCGAGTCGCGCGACTGGTTCCCCGGCGCGGAGGTCTCCACCTACTTTGCGCTTCTCGACCAGAAGAAGATCTCCAACGCCGTCGACGCCACCAACTTTGCCTGGCTCGCCATGGGCCAGCCCACGCACGCCTTCGATCTCGACAAAATTGAAGGCGGCATCGTCGTCCGCCGCGCCAGAAAAGGCGAGCGGCTCAAGACCCTCGACGGTGTGGAGCGCGTGCTCGATGCCGACGATCTCGTCGTGGCCGATCACGCAAAGCCACTGGCGCTGGCCGGCGTCATGGGCGGCTGGGACACCATGATCACGCCGGCCACAAAAAACGTGCTCGTTGAAGCCGCATGGTTCGATCCCATGGCCGTCCGCCGCACCGCGCGCCGCCACGGTCTGCACACCGACGCCAGCCATCGCTTCGAGCGCGGCGCCGACTTCAACGCCGCGCCCGTCGCCTCCGCGCTCGTCTCCGCCATCCTGCTCGCCGGCGGCGGCTGGATCGAAGGTTGGGCCGAAGGGGACCTCGTCGATGCCCGCGTCGCCGCTATCGAAGCGCGCACTGCGCATCGCCCTCCCATCGAGCTCAAGCTCAGCGAGGTGCAGCGCATTCTCGGCCGCACGGAGGACGCCGAAGGCATCACCACCGCAACCGTCGAAGACGTGCTCGCCGCGCTCGGTTGCAAACTCGCGCCGTCCCCGGCCGCTCCACCAGCGTGGAGCGCCACCTTGCCCAGCTGGCGTCTCGATCTCGAGCGCGAAATCGATCTCATCGAAGAGATCGCGCGCGTCTACGGCTACAACCGCTTCGCCAACACGCTGCCCGCCTTCGGCGAGGGCGTCCGCGCGCTGCCCTGGGCGGAAAAGGAGACTGCCGCGCGCGGCACGCTGCTCGCCTGCGGATTCCACGAAGCCATTGCCGGCACCTTCTGCTCCGCCGCGGAGGCAGAGCTGACCGCCCCGCAGCCGGGCCAGGTGGTTGCGCTCGGCAATCCTCTCAGCGAGGAGGCCGGCGTTCTGCGTCCTTCCCTCATCCCCGGCATGCTGGCCATGATTGCCGGCAACCTGCATCGCGACGTGAGCGACGTGCGCCTCTTCGAGATGGGAACGGTCTTCAGCGGTTCGGCTGCAAACGGGACGGTGGAGAAAGTCGACGAGCGCCCTGCGCTGGCCCTCGGCGCCACGGGCCTCGCGCCCGAGGAGGGTCCTCTGCATGCGCCGCGCGCCTTCGACTTCTTCGACTTGAAAGGCGCGGTAGAGCAGGTGCTCGCCCGCTTCGACATGCGCGCAGTCTACTTCGACCGTTTTCCCGCCGAAGCCGGGTTAACGCCCGCGTGGCTGCATCCTTATCGCGCCGCCCGCGTAGCCGCTGACGGCCTCACCGTGGGCTGGCTCGGCGAGCTGCACCCGCGCGAAGCGGCGGCGCGCAAGTTCAAGGCGCCGGTGCTGGTGGGCGAGCTGTATCTCGACCGGCTGTTCAAGCTTCCTTTGCGCAAGCCGGCAGCGCGGGAAATCTCGCGCTTCCAGCCCGTACGGCGCGACTTTTCCCTGGTTTTGGACGAAAGCATTGCCTGGGAGACGATCGACCGCGCCATGGCCTCGCTCCAGGCTTCCCCCCTCCCTGAACTGATCGACTGGCGCGCACGCGAGGTGTTTCGCGACGCTCGGCTCGCGCGCGGGGAGTACGCGCTGCTGCTCGGCGCCACCTTCCAGGCGCTTGATCGCACCCTGCGCGAAGAGGAACTCAAGGAATTCCAGTCCAGGGTGGAAGAGGCTGTTAACAAGGCAGGCGCACGTCTGCGCACGTAGGGAAAAAATCGCGCACCATCGGCGCTATACTCAATCCGGAACGGCGCCCGTCGCTTGCGCGGCGGCGGAAAACCGCAAGTACGCCGAGGGTGATGCGAATGCCAGAGAGCTTTTGGGAACAGGGGGTGGCTGTGGAAGCTGAGCCGGAAGCCGCGCCGAAAGAGCCTCACACGGAGCTGGGATCGCTGGCCGTGAGCGCCGACGATTTCTCCGCTCTCGAAGAGCGAGTGATGCGCGCGGTGGAGATGGTGAGGCGCGAGCGCGGGGAGCGCACCCGCGCCGAGGCGCGCGCCGCGCAGGCGGAGGAACGCATCGCCGCCGCCGAAGCCCGCGTGGGTCAAATTGAGGAGCGTGTCCGCGTCGCAGAAGAACGCGCCGGCCGCAACGACGAGTTCGTCAAGCAGGCCGAGGGCCGGATCAAAGGCGCCGAGGAGCGTGCAACCCTCGCCGAGGCGCAGTTGCACGAGCAGATTTCTCTCATCGAGCAAATGCAAACGGAGCTCAAGGCGCACAAGTCTGAGCGCGATCAGGTGCGGCAACGCGTGGAGCGGCTGCTCAAGCAATTGGACGGCCTGGAGCTTTGAATCCCCACGAGCGGTGAGGCTTGAGATGACCGAGACCACGCACGAAACCCCAACCGAGTACATCACCGTCGAAATCTACGATCAGCTCTATCATCTCTCCGGCCAGAATGCCGAGCACATCCGCGCCCTGGCTGCCCGCGTAGACGCAAAGATGCGCGCCGTGGCTGCGCAGGGCCGCACCGTCGATTCGCTGCGCGTAGCCGTTCTCGCGGCTTTGAACCTGGCCGACGAGCTGGCTCAGGCCGCATCGGCCGACCCGGCGCTCGGCCGCCTGCGCACCGCCACCCTGCGCGGGCTGCTCGATGAGGTGCTTGAAGACGAACGCAAGACCGCTACCTGACGCCGGTCAGGTTCACCTGCTTCTCACCGCGCGTTTTGAAGCCGCCGACGCACGGTACTTTTGCGGCACTCACGGGAAAAGTTAGTAAAGTCTAATCATCTCGGTCCGATGAGAGAAATGGGACGAGGCGCCTGCCCGTCCTATGCCGGCAGCGCGCATCCCTGTGCGCGCCCCGCATTCGTGGAGGACTTCCATGCCGCGTTTTCTCGTGGGACTTTGCCTGGTTCTGCCTTTTGCCCCGTCTGCCCTTTTGGCCCAACTCGTCTCGCCCAATGACGGAGGATTTGTGCCGGTCGCGATCCCGTCCGGCAGTGGCCGCGTCGTGATCCCCCACTCGGGAATGCAGAGCGAGAACGATATCGGCATCCGCTCGCGCACGCTCTACAAGATCTTTGTTCCTGCCGGGAGGCCGGAAGGCTCGATGGGGTTCGGCGAAGACGAGGTCACGAGCAATACCGCGCAACCCGTGTCCGGGTATTTTGCGGAAACGCCCGCCTCGCTCGCCTGCCTCTATGCCCAGGTTTCGGTTTCGGCAGAATGCAATCCCACGACCGCAACCGCTGTGGCCAGCGGAGGCGCAAAGGCCATTGCCATCGTGGATGCGTACGATTACCCCACGGCGCTGGCCGACCTCACGGCCTACTCCAAACAGTTCGGCCTGCCCGCGCCCACGGCGTCCACCTTCACCGTGGCTTACGAGAACTCGTCCAAGCCCTCGCCCGATCCCGATTGCGCCAACTACGGCGGCTGGGACTGCTGGGCAACTGAGTCTGCGCTGGACATCGAGATGGCGCACGCCATGGCGCCTTCGGCGCACATCTACTTGGTTGAAGCCGCGTCGAACGACAACAACGATCTCTTCGCTGCGGTCGCCCAGGCGATTGCCCTGGTGCAGGCTGCGGGCGGCGGCCAAGTTTCCATGAGCTGGGGCGGAGCCGAGTTTTCCACTGAGGCCCAATCGGATTCCGTTTTCACCGGCGCCGGCGTGGTCTTTTTCGCGTCGAGCGGCGACAGCGAGGGCACGATTTATCCTTCGGTCTCGCCCAATGTAATTGCTGTAGGCGGCACCACCGTTGCCCGCAACCCCTCCACGCTGGCGTTCGAGAGCGAGGTTGCGTGGGAAGACACCGGCGGCGGTTACAGCCTCTTCGAAGCGCGGCCCTCGTTCCAGAGCAGCCTGTCTTCGATTGTCGGAGCGCATCGCGGCGTGCCCGACGTGGCCGCCGTCGGCAATCCCCGCACCGGCGTGTGGGTCTACTTGAGTTACGACAACACCTACAGCGGCACGCTCTACGCATGGAATATTCTCGGCGGCACCAGCGTGGCCTCGCCTTTGTGGGCCGGGATTGTGAACCGTGCCGGCCACTTCAGCGCGTCCACCGCGGCCGAGGAGACGCTGATCTACAACAACGCGAAAGCGTCGGCCGGCTTCCGCGACGTCGCCAGCGGCACCTGCGGCTACTACGAGGGTTATGCCGCCGTGAGCGGGTGGGACCCCTGTTCAGGCAACGGTGCGCCCCAGGGATCGGCGGGGAAATAAGACGCCCCACAAATCCCGCCCATCGCGCGCCCCGGCGGCAACTGCTTGTGGCCGGGGTTTCTCGTTGCCGGATGGATGCGAGTCGCATTTCGCCTGCGCAACTCTGGGAGTGACTTTGGGGTTTCTCCTGTGGGCCGGCTGTTGTCCGGGTGACAAAATCCTCGTCTTTTCATCCAAACCTCTGAACCGAACCTTTAGTCCGAACCCCGAGCCGCGTATCGGCGGCAAATCCGGAAAGGAGACCCACCTCCCCATGCGGTCGAAATTCCCGATTCCTTTTTTGCTGGCTGCAATAGCCGTGTTGCGCGGCCCCGCCGCGCCCGCACAGACTGATGTGGCGCTGAGCCTCTACGGCGCCTTCAGCGGATCAACCACCGGCAACGGCACGGTGCAGAGTCCGTCGAACTCAGCCGGCGGCTTGCTGGAGCTGCGGCACATCAGCAATCCGCTGGTCGGCTACGATGTGACCTATTCCTACAACCGCGACAACCAGGTCTATAAGCTGCCCAGCGGGCTTCCCTGCCCATCCAGCGGCTGCACTGGGTCTGCCGTCTCCGCCAACGCCCACGAACTAAGCGGCGATTGGGTTGTGTCTGTGCACGGGGCCAATCTGCGCCCGTTCGCGCTGGCCGGGATCGGGCTCTTGCTCAATGAGCCCACCAGCGGCCAGAGCAACACCACTTCGTCCACCAAGCCGGTTTTCCTCTACGGCGCCGGCCTCGACTGGGGCCTGGTGCCGCATATCGGTCTGCGCTTTCAATATCGCGGCAACCTTTATCGCGCGCCCGGCCTCACCACCGTCTTCTCGTCCACCGGCAAGTTTACGCAAACGGCAGAGCCGATGATCGGCGCGTACCTCAAATTCTGAGCTGCACCGGTGATTCAGGATTGAACTCCGCGCGAAGGCCGGCAAGCTCAGCGCCCAAGCGCTCACGCGTCAGTCAGCCGCGATGAGCATGAACGGGTCCGGCGCAATGCGGCAGCCCGCGTTGCCGGCGAAGCTCCACACCGCGCCATCGTCGAAGGTGACTGATTTGATTTCGATGGTCTCGACCGCGGTCATCCCCGGAATCCAGAGATCGGCTTCGGCTGTCTGGCCTGTCGCGATGAAGGGAACGGTCAGCGTCCTGCTCGCATCGGAGCCGCCGCCGGAGGTCGGCGTCATGCGCGCCTTGTCGGAAAAGCCGTAAACCGTGATCTGCGCGGCGGCCACTTGCTTCCCCTGCGATTCGCCCAGCGTCAGATGCAGCCACTGGCCCACGCCCTGGGGGTGTGCCTCGCCCGTCTGCACCATGGTGCCGTCCGCTTTGTGCTGGGCACGCAGAGAAACCGGACAGCCGGCCGCCATCGGCATGGCGCGAAGCTGGGCGCCGCTCGCTTCCACTGCTTCGCCGTTCGGCCCAATCCTCACAAGCTGCGAAAAATCGGCTCCGCTCGGCTGCGCGTCTCTTGCGTATTGCGCCGCCAGCGGGAGCGCACCCAACCCGGCCACCACCGCGGCCGCCCATCGAAGAACGATCGAACCCTTCATCGAAAACTCCTCCTCGCGCACACCCACAACATACTCCCGTTTTCTCTCTCCGGACAAATGGAAAACAGACCGGATTTCGCGGCCGGCGGGCCTCCGAATCCAGCTCCCCGGGTGTGTTACCGTTTGAATACGGCGTCCCTCGGCCGGCGGGCAATCATTGGACGGATTCCGGGGTCGACGGGCGTTGAAGAAGGAATGCAGCAGCAGCCGGAAATGTTATCGCCATCGCTCGCCCTGAGTCCGGCTTCGCTGCCGGGGCCAGAAGATGAGTTTGTGCGCGAGTCTCCTGCGCGCGTTGCGCCGGGAGAGGCGGGTGGCGCGCGACCGGACCCGCATCCTCCCCAACGCATCCCTCGCTGGCTGGTGCGGTTGGAGCTCTTCCTGCGCGTCATGTTGCGCATCGGCCTGGGACTCACTCTCTGCTGCGCCCCATGGTGGGACTACCTCCGGCCATTCTGGGACAAGAGCGTGCTTTTCGAGATGTATCCTGCTCTGGCTGCTCTCCCCATGAAACTATGGAGCCAGAATCCCTTGTTTGCGAGCGTCCATCCCCTCGGCGCTCTCGCCGCAAACGGCGCTGTCCGTGGCCTCGTCTCCGGCCTTGGACTGTTGAATCTGTGGATCGCCTTGCAGGAAGCGATCCGCCGTCGGGAAGATTGAGCCATGGATGATCCAGGAGCAGGGAATCGAGAGCCGCGAAAGGGCCAGGAGCGTGGCAAGGACGAGAGCGCCAGAGCGCCGGAAGCCGGCCCCGCGGCGGCCCGAGCGAAGGGTGCCCCCGGTCCCTTGCCTTTGGGGACCGGGGATGAAGGGGAAACCGGTCCCGCCGGCGCCACGCCGCCGCCCCTCCCTGCCGCGCCGCTTGCCTATGAGAATCCGGGCTTCCTCAACAGCGCCGACGGCCGGCTGATCCGCATCATCTCTGAATATCTCGAACCGCTGGCCCGCTTCCGCCGCGAGCAGATTCAGGATACGGTGGTCTTCTTCGGCTCCGCCCGCTTCCGCGGCCGCGACGAAGCCGATCACGCGTTGGAACTGCTCGAAAACACCGGCTCTTCGCGCCCTGCGCCGAGTGAGGAGCAACCCGCCAAAGCCAGGGAGATCGCTGCCGGCGAGGCTACCGATCTGCAGCGTAAGCGCGCCGTGGCCGCCGTGGAAATGGCCCGCTACTATGAGGACGCCCGCCGCCTGGCGCAATTGCTCACCCGCTGGGCCCGAAACATTCCCTCGCGCAAGCATCGCTTCGTGGTCACCTCCGGCGGAGGCCCGGGCATCATGGAAGCGGCCAACCGCGGCGCGCGCGAGGCCGGCGGCAAAACCATCGGGCTCAACATCAGTCTGCCCTTTGAGCAGACGCCCAACCCCTGGATCACGCCTTCGCTCAACTTCGAGTTCCACTACTTCTTCATGCGCAAGCTCTGGTTCGCCTATCTTTCCAAGGCGCTGGTCGTCTTTCCCGGCGGCTTCGGCACTCTGGACGAGATGTTCGAGATTCTCACTCTGACGCAGACGCAGAAGCTGGCTAAACGAATCACGGTCGTTGTCTACGGAAAGGATTATTGGAGCAAGGTTCTCAATCTCGAGGCACTTGTCGATGCGGGCGCCATCTCGCCCAAGGACATCGAGCTTTTTCACGTGGCCGATACGCCGGAGCAGGCCTTCGAAATTCTGCGCCGTGGCCTCACGGAGAACTATCTCGCCGCCGAAGTGGCTGCCGCGAGCCATCGCGCCGGGCAGGAAAACGGCCATGACGAAGATCTGATGGCCGGCTGGACCGTTGAGGATTTTCTCGGCCCCGAGCTTGCCAAAACCCGCAAATAGTGGAGCGTTTCTGGCCCCGAACCGCCCGCTCCGCTTGGTTCCCCTCAAGAAATTCGTTCTGCTCCATGACCTGGGAGTGCGGATTTCATCGGGTTTTATCCATGTTTCAGGTAACTCGAATGGTTCTTGCACGAATTGAACGGGTATTCGTCCCCTATTAACCGAATATTTACCGTTTGCTCCCGATACTGGTTGTGGAAAACCTGTGGAAAGATTCAGGCTGCCGTGTGTGCCGATCCTTCCGCGGGTGGTTCTGCCGCATGGGGAGGCCTATATGCCCAGTAGTTCTATCTCCTATCTTTGGTCCGATAAAGACGCCTGCGCCGGCTTTCGCACCGGCGTTTCCTTGCATAGCCATACTAACCAGTCGCAGGAGACGCTCGATTTCCTGGCCAACCTCGGCAGCCGCTTTTCCTTCATCCGCCCGCTGATGGCGCGCTACGAACGCCGCGCCGAGCAGCTTTACGGCATCCGCGTGAACTACGCCGCCAGCTACTGGACGCCCCCCATGACGCCCAAACTGGCCTTCGATCTCGAAAGCCGCCAGATTGAAAAGCTGAATCTCGCGCCCATGGTCTCCATCACCGATCACGACAACATTCGCGCGCCCATGCTGCTGCGCACCATTCCCAGCGCGCGGCGCATTCCCGTCAGTGTGGAGTGGAGCGCGCCCTACGGCGACGTGCAGTCGTTTCATCTGGGCGTGCACAACCTGCCCAGCGCCAGGGCTGCGTATTGGATGGATACCCTCGCCGCCTATACCGCCCGCCCGGACGACGCGCGCCTCACCGAGATTCTCTCCGCGCTCGACAAAGAGCCGGGCGTGCTCGTCGTCTTCAACCACCCCATGTGGGATCTCTACACGGTCGGAAAAGAAAAGCACCAGTTCCTCGTCAATGAGTTCCTGCAGAAAAACGGCGCCTTCCTCCACGCCCTCGAGCTCAACGGCCTGCGCGACTGGGACGAGAACCGCGCCGTGCGCCGCCTGGCCGAGCGCTGGAACATGCTGCTCATTGCCGGCGGCGACCGCCACGGCGTGGAGCCCAATGCCACCATCAACCTGACCAACGCCTCGAGCTTTACCGAATTCGTCCACGAGATCCGCCGCAAAAAGCAGAGCAACGTTCTGTTTCTGCCTCAGTACGCCGAGCCCTGGAAGCATCGCATCCTGCAATCGACAGTCGATGCCGTGCGCCATTATCCCGAGTTTCCCGTGGGCTCGCGCACCTGGGATGAGCGCGTCTACCACCCCGATGCCAACGGCGTGATGCGCCCCCTCTCCGAGCTCTGGCCCAGGGGCCGCGCGCCCCGCGCCTTCGCCGCCATCATTGGAGCGGTGCAGAGGATGGGCCGCGGCCTGGTGGCCGGCGGCCTGCGCATGGCCTGGAGTGACGCGCACAATCTGCGCCTCGCCCTGGGCGAGAACGGCAGCAAGGTAGCGAGTTAGCAGGCCGGAGCGGAGCTAGCGGAGTCAGCGGTGCTGGCGGAGTTGGCGGAGATTGCAGGGTCGGCAGGTCGAG
>JASHUF010000085.1 GCA_030040175.1 Acidobacteriaceae bacterium | reverse complement strand
CCGCAGGCGATCAAGGTGCGCGAGGCTTTCGACGCCGTCGCTGCCAACATCAAAACCTTCACCACCATGAATTACGACAACGAAGTGCAGGCGCGCGAGGATGTTCGCACCGGTAAGATCGATGCGGCTGTGATTATTCCCGCGCAGTATTCGCGGCGCGTCTACGCGCAGGATGCGCCCCAGCTGGGCATTGTGGTCGACAACTCCGATCTGTTCACGTCATCGGCCCTCGAGGCCGAGATGCAGTCGCTGGTCGACTCCCTCAACTCCCCTCAGGTCCAGGACCGGCTGGTCAAGTCCATTGCGCTGGAAATCGTTGAGCTTTACCCCTATGTGAATTACCTCAAGTATCTTCTGCCCATGACGGTGGCGCTGGCCATGTACATCTCAGTCATGATCGGCGGCGGCATGCTGTACATCGACGACAAGGCGCGCGGCGTGCACGAGGGCTACCTGGTCACGCCCATCACCGGCCTGGAACTGGTGATGGGGCTCAATGTGGCCGGCGCCATCAAAGCTTTGCTCGCCGGGGTTTCACTCACCGTGATCGGATCGCTCATGGCCGGCCTGGGCACGATCTTTCATCCCATGCAGGATCTCGAGCTGCTGTGCGTGGTCCTCGTCACCTCCGTCGCCTTCAACGGCATGATGTTTCTCATGATGGTGCGCGTCGACGATCCGCTCGTCCCCCGCGCCATGTTCGGCGTGCTCAACACGCTGCTCTTCTTTCCCTCCGGGGCCATCTATCCCATCGCCGCGTTTCCCAAGTGGCTGCAGGCGATTGCGATCATGGACCCCTTCACTTACGCCATTCACGGATTGCAGTCGATTCTGCTCAAAGACGGAGGCTGGGTTTCCATCTACGGCGATCTCCTGTTCCTCGCCATTTTCGGCATGGGAACGCTGCTGATCGCTACGCCGCTCTTCAAGCGCACGCTGTAGTCACGATCGCGCGCGCGAGTCAGGCGAAGAAACTGATGCTGGGCTGGGGCGCGTCGCTCGCGGAATCAGAACCCTCGCCGGCGGGAGTGAGGTCGTCCTCCTCCATCTCCTCGGCGCCGGCAGCCTTCTTGCGCTCGCCTGAGCGCGCGCTGTAGCCGGGGCGCGCGATCTGGTCGATGTCGAGGAGCCCGGAGAGCTGAAAGTCAGCAGACGCGGCCTTGGCCGCGGGGAAGGCGCGAACGCCGGGGATGGGGCTCAACTCCATTTGTGGCACCTCGTGTCTTTTTATCGGCCGGACAGAAAAGGACTTTAATTTCGCCGCGCACTGCCCGGAGTGTCCGATTCTGCGACAAAAAGCCGCGCTGGAGCGAGCCGCGCACGAGGCCGGCCGGAGCTCTATGCTGTCCACAAAAAAGGCCCGGCTCCAGGCCGGGCCTTGGCGCGAGCGCCGCACGAGTATCAGGGAAGCGAATAAACAGTGCTGAGAACTTTGTCGGCGAGATTCTGCGGCAGCGGCGCATACGAGAGCGCTGAAACCTCGCTTTCGCCGGACTTGATGCACCAGCTCAGGAGATCCTTAAGAACCTTCTCCTTGGCCGCGTCCGCCGGATGCGCCGGAATCAGAAGATAAGTAAAGCTGGAGATGGGATAGGCGTTCGCGCCGGGCGCATTGGTGATGGAGACGCGATAATCTGCGGGCATCTTAGCGCTGGCCGCCGCCTCGGTCACGCCGTCGATCGAGGCCTTCACCCAGTTGCCGGCGGCATTCTTGATGGAACCGAAGTTGATGTGATTCTGCAGCGCGTAGATCAGTTCCACGTAGCCAATCGCGCCGGGCAGCTGGCGCACCAGGCCGGCCACGCCCTCGTTGCCTTTGCCGCCCACGCCCACCGGCCAGTTGGGCGATGTGCCTTTGCCCGGTCCGTCCGCCCACTCCGTGCTCACCTTGCTCAGATAGTCGGTGAAGATGAAGCTGGTGCCGCTGCCATCGGAGCGGTGCACGACGATGATCTTCTGGTCGGGCAGATGTACGCCGGCGTTGTCCCGGGCGATGCGGGGATCGTTCCAGTTGGTGATCTTGTTCAGGTAGATATCCGCGAGCACGTCGGAGCTGAAGTTGAGGTCCGTGACGCCGGGAACATTAAAGATGGGGACCACCGCGCCCATCACCGTGGGAATGTGAATCAGTTTGATGGGCGAGCTCGCCAGCATCGGGTCGGTCATGGGCATGTCGGAGGCGCCAAAGTCCACCAGCCCCTTGGTTACCTGGCTGATCCCGCCGCCGGAACCGATGGACTGGTAGTTGATCTCGACGCCGGGGTGCGCCGCGCTGTACTCGGTGAACCACTTGGAGTAAATCGGGTATGGAAATGTGGCGCCCGCGCCGGTCAGCTTCTGTGCCTGAACCGCGGTCAGGGTCAGGAAAAACAACGCAACGGCAACCAATGCTTTCTTCATCCTCACGCTCCCTTTTTTCAGATAGCTTGCCGGGTTCATTCTCTATGGGCAATGTTACGGGCACATGAATTCACAGGGATTTCAACAAGTTGAGCATGCACAAAGAAGGGGAAGTCAGGCTTTCAGAAGGCCGTTGCCGGGAACCGCCGAGGGCGGTGCGGAAGCCGTCTCGGCGGGCGGGCGCACGGCCGAGGCCAGGGGCAAGGTGAAGTGAAACGATGCGCCGCTGCCGAGCTCGCTTTCCGCCCAGATGTGCCCGCCGTGCGCCTGGACGATGTGCTTCACGATGGCCAGCCCCAGGCCCGTGCCGCCGGACTCGCGGGAGCGCGCTTTGTCCACGCGATAGAAACGCTCGAAGATGCGCTCCAAATGCTCGGAGGCAATGCCGGGGCCGAAGTCCTGAATGGTGAACTGGACCTCCCCATCCAGCTCGTGCGCGCCCACGCGGATGCGCTTGCCCTCCTTGGCATACTTGAGCGAATTTTCAATGAGATTCCCAAAGACCTGGTTCATGGCGTCGGGATCGGCCATCACCGGCGTCTCCGGCGCGCCCGCCGATTGCAGCTTGATGCCGGAGTCGACGAGCATGCCGCCCAGGGAATCGATCGCGTCCTTCACCAGGGCGCTCGCGCGCGTGGGCTGCAGGCTGAGCTTGTAGTCCGGGCTCTCCACGCTGGCCAGGGCAAGCAGATCTTCGGTGAGCCGGTTCATGCGCGAGGCGTTCTTGAGGATGATGCCGAGGAATTCGCGCGTGGTTTCGGAGCCGGGATCGGGATCTTCGATGAGCGTTTCCACGTAGCCCTGGATCGAGGTGAGCGGCGTGCGCAACTCGTGGCTCACGTTGGCCACGAACTCGCGGCGCGACTTCTGCGCAGCTTCGATGCCGGTCACGTCGTGAAGAACCGCGAGCGCCCCGCCCGAAGGCAGGGGCGCGGCGTTGATCTCAAAGACGCGGCCCTGCGCCAGCGAGCCGGCGCGGCCAAAGCACAGCTCGCGGCGCTCGAGCGCCACGCGCACGCAGGAGAGCAACTCGGGGTCGCGCACCGCATGGATCAGCGGACGGCCGGGCCTGATCTGCATGCCGGCGATGCGCTGCATCACGGCGTTCGACCAGCGCACCAGGCCCTCCGATGTGACCGCGACCACCGCCTCCTGCATGGAGTCCAGCATCACCGTCAGCTCATGGCGGCTGCTCTCGAGCTCGGCAAAATCCTGGCCCAGCCGTTCGGCGGTCCGGTTCAGCGCCGCTTCCATGGGAGAAAGCTCGTCGTGGCTGGTTTCATTCAGCCGGGCGGCGAGATCGCCGTCGGCGATGCGCCGGGCAAAATTCATCACGCGCTGCAGCCGCCCTGAGATGCGCAGAGATATCCACGCGGCCACCGGCAGAGCCACAAGCAGCGCAATCAGCCCCGACCACAACGCCTCACGGCCCACGGAGCGCAGCGTGGGGCTCGCCGTATGCTCCACAAAGCCATGAAAGAGAAACTCCATCACCCCCGTGTGAATGGCGAGCAGAAGGAAGAAAAGACCGAGAAGCTTGATAAAGACCTTCGAAGTCATCGAGGCATTTCCCCTTCGCGTTTTCCCCTCGCGGCAGGCGGCAGGCGACGCGTACGGCATCGGGTTATGGCCTGCTCGAGGCGTGCAAATCCGCGCGGCATCGGCACATCCAAAACGGCAAAAAACGGAACGGACCTACTTCCAGCGCTCAATCGCTCTTGGGCAGCTCGAAACGGTAGCCGGCTCCGCGGACGGTCTTCAAATAGCGCGGGTTCTCCGGATCGAGCTCGATTTTCTCACGAATACGGCGCACATACACATCCACCGAGCGCGGGGTAACGAAGCGCGCGTCGCCCCATACGGCATCGAGAAGATGGTCGCGGCTGAAGACGCGGCCCGGGTGGCGCGCCAGATAGTCGAGCAGGCGGAATTCGGTGGCCGTGGTCGTGGTCAGCTCGCCGCGGACCTTCAATTGCATCGCGCTCGCGTCGATTACGATCTCCTCAAAACTGATGATGACCGGCGTGGAAGGACGTTCGAACCGGCGCAGCACGGCCTTGACGCGGGCGACGAGCTCGCGGGTGGAAAAGGGCTTGGTAATGTAATCGTCCGCGCCCAGTTCCAGACCCAGAACGCGGTCGTTTTCCCCCGCGCGCGCGGTCAGGAAAATGATGGGCACCGTGGAAAGCCCGTTGTGGCTCCGCAGGCGCCGGCAAACGTCCAGCCCGTCGCCGCCGGGAACCATAATGTCGAGCAGAAAAAGCGCGGGCGGCTTGCGCTCCGCATCCGGAATCAGGCTGGTTGGAGTATGGTAGAGGCGCGCCTCAAAGCCAGCTGCTTCAAGGTGATGCTGAACGAGCCGCGATATATCGGCATCGTCTTCCAGAACAAACACGGATTGGGTCAAACGGTCAGCCCTCGCCCCGGCAGAGATTAAAGAACGAAGCAGTCCAGACGCCAGGACCCAAGAACAGAGTAATGCACGCAGGCAAACAGATTGCAAACGTTTGATGAATTCGCCCCGCGGGGCAGCTTCGAATCCTCCGGTTTTCCCTTGACTTGCTTGTCGGTGATTTGCAACACTCATCGACGCATTTCTACACCCAGCTCCTCTGTCGCCCGGCCAGGCCGGCTCCTTCCGCTCAATCCTGTCCTGCGGCTCTTTTCCGGCATCCTTGGGCCTCGCTCCCTTCAACAATCTGGCAATTCGTTGCGGCAACTCAGGAGGAAACATGAAGAAATACCTTGCGGAATTAGTGGGCACCTTCATCCTGGTGCTCTTTGGCTGTGGAACCGTCGTGGTGGCCGGCGACAAGGTGGGCATCATCGGCATCGCGCTCGCCTTCGGCCTTTCGCTGGTGGGCGCAGCTTATGGCATCGGCCCCATCTCCGGCTGCCACATCAACCCCGCGGTGAGCCTGGGTGTGTGGACAGCGGGACGCATGAAACTCGGCGACATGATCGGCTACTGGGTCGGACAGTTCGCCGGCGCGCTGCTCGCGGCCTGGGTGCTCTCCGTGATCGTGCGGGGAATGAGCGGCGGTTACAACATTGCCGCCAGCGGGCTGGGCCAGGACGGCTGGGGGCCCGGTTACCAGGGCGGCTTCAACCTGACGTCGGCGATTGTCTTTGAGTTTGTGGCCACGCTGATTTTTGTCATCGTCATTCTCGGGTCCACGCAGAAAAGCGCGCCCGCTGGATTCGCCGGGCTGGGCATCGGCATCGTGCTGGTTGCCATTCACATCTTCGGGATTCACATCACAGGCGTCAGCGTGAATCCGGCGCGCAGCCTCGGGCCGGCTGTCTTCGTCGGAGGAAAGGCCCTGGCGCAACTGTGGCTGTTTCTGCTGATACCAAGTCTGGGGGGCATTGCCGCGGGCCTGCTCTTCAGGTCCGGAGCCCTCGAGGCTGCCTGAGAGTTTACCCCACAGGGAATCCGGAGCGCGGACCCGGCATTTCACGGCTACGCCGCCACCGGTCTCCGGAGCGGCTCTTGTTCGCGCGGCCCCGCAAAGCGTTTGGGGCGCGCGTTGGCTCAGGATGACAGCGGAATTGATGTTGTGAACTTCAGGGACCGGACACCAGCAGCGCGGAGATGAAGACAAGACCTTCGGCCGGGGAAATCAGGCCGATGGGCGAATTCACAAAATCACTGCAATGAAGCGCAGGCGCACGTAATCCGTGGTCCAGTTGCCGTCCTCATCGCGAAGCGCCGTCGAAAGTAAGTCGGTGGTTTCGTCGACGATGGTTTGCTGGAGCGATGCAGGAATGGTGTCGAGTACGCCTTTGCGAAAGGTTCGCAACCATGCAGTCATTCCGCCTTCGCCCAGCGGCGTGGGCCGCGGGAAGAAGGCCATGCGCGCGACGCTGAAACCGGTGCGCTCGAGGCGGCGCGTATAAGACTCCGGCGTGGGGTAGTAATTCACGCCATCCTCGCGGTCCGCCAACCCATGCCGCGCGAGCGCAGCGATAAAGGCCACACGCACGGCAGCGATGTTGCCATGCCCTCCCATCTCCGCAACCAAGCGGCCGCCGGGCTTGAGAACGCGGTGAACCTGGGCGAGCATGGCATCGTGATCGCGCACCCAGTGCAGCGCAGCGTTGGAAAAGACGGCGTCGAAGGACGCGTCCGCAAAGGGCAGCGCTTCGGCGTTGGCCACCTCCGCCGCCACGCCGCGCGCGCGGGCCGCAGCCACCATCTCCGGCGAGAGATCGGCGCCCGTAACCCGCGCGCCCGTTGCCGCCACGCGCAGCGTGAGCTGGCCGTCGCCACAGCCGAGATCGAGAATGCGCTCCCCGGGCCGGGCGTCGAGCCACTCGAGAACGCCGCCGGCAAGCTGGTGCACAAAGGCGCCGTTGCGGCCGTACGTCTCGGGATCCCAGGTCTGGGGCATAGTTTTTCTAAAACCTCCAACCCTCAGTCTGGACCAAGGGCGCGCAGAAAACAAAGTGCAGCTTTTGGGGAGAGAAATAAGCGCAGCTTATGCGCGCAGAAGATGAATTCGCTCACATCGACTGCACCGGCAGCAGCGTCAGGTCGTCCACCAGGCCCACTTCCTTCTGCACGAACGGCTCGCCATAACGAACGCCCGCAAGCTGCCCGTAATGACGCGCTTCAGCAAAGGTGCGCTCGCGAATCTCCTCTTCGCGCACGAAAAGCCCGCCGCCGGCAGACTGATTCGCGTATTGCGAGCGGTACGCCATGAGGGCAAGATGCCGCTGCTCGATAAAGGGTGTGATGTCGACCACAAAGCTGGGACGCACATCGGCGTACAGGCTCGCATAGACAATTTTGAACGGACGATGCGGTTCCCCGCCCCAGGAAGCCGGGATCGTTTCTTGGGGACCCCGGATCTCCCCGCCCCGGATCGCGGAGCCGGTCTCGAACTTCTTCAACCCCGCGAGAAAGCAGGCGTCGTAGCCGAGCGTAGCCGCGACGGCGTGATCGGGGTGGCGCGCCCGCCAATAAGGCAGAATGACCACGCGCGGGCGAAGCAGGCGCACGATGCGCGCGATGGCGAGCCGGTTCGCCAGCGTATTTTCGATCGCC
Organism: Acidobacteriaceae bacterium; assembly: GCA_030040175.1. Lineage (GTDB taxonomy): Bacteria > Acidobacteriota > Terriglobia > Terriglobales > Acidobacteriaceae > Telmatobacter. The sequence goes on along the minus strand of JASHUF010000085.1, from coordinate 8,889 downwards.
CCATCGGGAACGGTGAGCGCCTCGCGCCATCCCACGCCGAGAATCTTTTTGGCCTCCGCGGCTTCGCGGGCGCGGTCTTCGACGGCGCCGCGCGTTCCGGATTCGCCCTGCGTCAGATCGAGAATGGCTGTGCGCAGCCCGCGCGCCGCCATGCGCAGAAGCGTCCCCCCGCAGGTCTGTTCCACGTCGTCGCGATGGGCGGCAATGGCCAGCACATGGGCGCGAAAATCGTCAGTCGCCGGCATGGATTCAGAGAACGGCATGCATCTGGCGCCGCTAACCCCGCTCGCCTCCGCCAACACCGCTAATACACGGTATTGTCGCCGTCGCTCACCGCGTCCATATAGGCAACGTCGTAGGCGGTTCCGCTCACGGTGACGTATTGGTTGTCGATCGCGGTGCCGTTGACGGTGGAGTAGATGTACACCTGCCCTCCTTCGGCCGCGTAGATCTTGTGCAGGCCGCTCACGGCGGCGATGCCGGTGGCGCTGCCGATATAGGGCTCAAGCAGCACCACCTGGTTGGTGGCGGTGTTGTACATGGTCAGGCAGCCGTAGCCGCTGGCCGGATTGGTGGCGTAGCGTACACCTGTGGTGCAGTTCGTCATGCCGATCCAGAGCGTGTTGTCGTCGGCTTCGATGAGGCGGCTGGTCGCGCCCGGCTGGCCGTCGCTGATCGCGGCCGTGCTCGCGATTGTGGCCCACCCGGTTGCGGAGCCGGCAAGATTGAGCACCGTCAGATTGCCGCCGAAGAGCGTTTGCCCGTTGATCGCCTGCGGCGCCTGCCCCACGACGTACATGGTGGAACTATCCACAAGAGCATTGCTCGAACCGCCGGGAATCGGCAGCGTGCACGAGCTCGCCGTATTCGACGCGGAGCAGGGCGCGATGGAAGCCTGCGTGGGCAGCAAACCGGACGCGCGGCCCGGAAGAAAGAACATGGGCGCAACCGGGAGCGGTGTTACTGCGGAGGTGGTGCCGCCGCACTCCGGACCGCAGCTCAGAATGTATGCCGTATTACCGTCGGCCGAAAATACGGCCTTGATCGGCCGATTGAATGTGAGCGGGTCGGAGGTCGAAGGATCGAGCACCTGAAACAGGCACCACAGGGGCGCATTCTGCGGTTCGCAATCCACCGCGCCCAGCGGCCAGGTGGTGGGACCGCCGGAGTAGGAAAGCGTCTGCTCGGAGGTGAGCTCAACGGGATAGTAAATGTAGTTCGAGTTCTGCACGAAAGCGAGCGCAATGGTTCCGCCGGGATTCACGCTGACGCGGTAAACCCCGGGCAGGCTCAGGCCGAGCGCGCCGCCCGTGGTCTGATTCACCACGGTGAGCACGTGCGCTGCCTGGCTCGCGGCAAACACATACTCCTGGTTGCGGGTAATGAAAATACTGGACGACAGTCCATTCAGTCCGCCCACCGTTCCGGTGGTCTTCTCCAGTTGATAGCTCGCGAGCGTCAAGCTGCCGTCGCCGGAGCCGTAGATGGCGCCCGTCTGCTCCTCCGGCATGTTCTGGATGGTGATGGGCAGTGAGCCGCCGAATCCTGAGAGCGTGAACTGGGGCGGCTGGCCGTTGTACCCGCTGCGAATGTCATAATAAGCATCCATGATTTCCAGCGCACCCTTCTGCAAGGCGCTGGGGTTCTGGACGGCGACCAGGACACGATTCACGAGCCCGCTGGGCGGAAGCTTGCGGCCATCGAAATAAGAGGTACGGCCACACCCCGCCAGCACAATCGCAACCGCGAGGGCGACGGCCGCGCTTACAAAAAGACTTCTCTTCTTCAAAACCCTTTACCTCGATGGATTGCGCGGAACCAGCCCGGGCGCGTGCCAATGGATGCCGACGCAACCCGGCCCACAGGCAATAAACCGGCGGCACATAAGCGCGATTCTGCCGAGGCTGCGACTTCCGAAGTATAACAAAGCGCCCGCATACGGCGCGCGCCACGGGCGCCCGGCAAGCGGCCCTTGTGCGCGGCCGGGCGGGCCCGATTTCCCCGCCGGTGCGATAGCATTTGTGTAGCATGACCCGGTTTGCCGAGATCTTCGCCGACCGTCCCCTGCTCGCCGACGGCGCCATGGGCACCCTGCTCTCCGCGCGCGGCGTCTTGAGCAGCCGCCCTTTCGACGAGCTCAACCTCTCCGATCCCGATCGCGTTCTCTCCGTGCACGAGGAATATCTGCAGGCGGGCGCGGAGATTCTGGAGACCAATACCTTCGGCGCCAATCGTTTCCGTCTCGCCCGGTATGGGTTGGCCGGCATGGTGACTGAGATCAACCGGGCGGGGGTGCGCCTGGCGCGCCAGGCGGTCGAGCGCTTCCGGGAAAAACAGGCGGGCGCCGCGTGGGTGGCCGGCTCCGTTGGTCCGCTGGGCGTGCGTCTCGAGCCCCTGGGCAAAACCGGCCTCGACGAGGCCCGCGCCGCCTTTGCGGAGCAGATCGCCGCGTTCGCCGCCGGCGATGCAGACCGCACGGGTCAAGATCGAGCCGGCCCAGATCGAGCGGGTGTCGATCTCCTCATCATTGAAACCATGCCCGCGCTCAATGAGGCGCACCAGGCGCTCCTGGCCGCGCGCGACGCGGCCCCCGATCTGCCCGTCCTGGTCATGGTCACGGTCGACGACGAGAGCAACTGCCTCGATGGTTCCTCGGCCGCGCAGGCCGCGGCCCTGCTCACCGAGTGGGGTGCGGGCGCCATTGGCGTGAACTGCTCCGCGGGACCGACGACGGTGCTGACGGCCATCGAGGCCATGCGCCGCGCCACCACGCTGCCCCTCGCGGCCATGCCCAACGCCGGCCTGCCGCGCGCCGTAGAAGGACGCAACGTCTATCTCTGCTCGCCGGAGTACATGGCCACCTTTGCCCGCAAGGCCGTCAGCGCCGGCGTGCAGATCGTGGGCGGCTGCTGCGGCACCACGCCCAATCACATTCGCGCCATGCGCTCGGCCATCCGCTCCATGGACGAGCAGGCCCACGTGGAGGGAGCGGGCGCCGCGCCGGTCGAGAGCGCGGAGACGCCGCCGGTTCCGCTGAACGCACGCTCGCGCATCGGCGCGCTGCTTGCCGAGAAAAAATTCGTCGCGCTGGCTGAGATTCTTCCCCCCAAGGGCATCAATTGCTCGCAGGAGATCGAAGGCGCGGCTCTGCTGGCACGGCTCGGCGTGCACGGCATCAATGTCTATGACGCGCCCCAGGCCTCGGCCCGCATGGGCGGCCTGAGCCTGTGCATCCAGATTCAGCAGCATACCGGGATCGACACCATTCTGCATTATGCCTGCCGCGACCGCACCCTGCTCTCCATTCAGTCTGACCTGCTCGGGGCCTCGTCGATCGGCCTGCGCAACATTCTTTGCGTCACCGGCGACCCTGCAAGCCTGGGAAACTATCCTGACGCGACGCAGGTATTTGACGTAGACTCCATCGGGTTGGTCAACATCGTGCACCGGCTTAATCACGGACTCGACATCGGCTCCAACGCCATCGGCGCCAGCACCAACTTCACCATCGGCGTGGCGGCCAATCCCGGCGCGCCCGATCTGGAGAACGAGCTCAAGCGTTTTGCCTACAAGGTGGAGGCCGGCGCCGAATACTGCATCACCCGGCCGGTCTTCGACCTCCACCTGCTCGAAGATTTCCTTGAGCGCATCCGCGCCCACCGCGTTCCCGTGATTGCCGGGATTTGGCCGCTGGCCAGCCTGCGCAACGCCGAGTACATGAAGAACGATCTGCGCTTTTCCATGCCGGAGGAGATCATGCTGCGCATGGCGCAAGCCGGCACGCCGGAAGCCGCGCGCCAGGAAGGGATCAGAATCGCGCAGGAAATGCTCGCCGCGGTTGAGCCCTATGTGCAGGGCGTGCAGGTGAGCGCACCCTTCGGCAACTACGCCGCCGCGGCCGAGGTACTCGCCCGCGTTCTGCCCGGCACAAATTAGTCATTCGTCTCCGTCGCGAATTCTCTCGTTGGGCGTGCAGGCGCCAGTGCGCGCGTGAATACTGGCGATCTCGGCGTCGAGGCAATGGCGCATGCACCCCGGAGGGATGCTGCGGGAATAGCCCAGGATGGAGTTTGTCGTCCGCCGTCGCGGACGACAGACGAAATCCCGGGAAGCGGGCGCAAAACCGATTTCCACCCCGTAGGGGCGACGCAACCTAACGCATTTTCAGAGTAGCTGTATCCCGAAGACGGAAGGCAGAGCCGACGCGACCAACAGGGAGCGGCGACCTTACGAGGAAATGAAAAGGACACAGTAACTCAGAAAATGCCGTAGCCGCATACCGACGTGGGATATTCTGAATGGTACTCGAATAGGAACTGCCTCATGCCCTCGTTCGAAGACTCTCTCAAGAAACTCGAATCCATTGTCGACAAGCTCGAGAAAGGCGATCTCGCTCTCGAAGAATCGATCAAGCTCTTCGAGGAGGGTGTCGGTCTCTCGGCGGCCTGCAAAAAGGAGCTCGACGAGGCCGAAGGCAAGGTGCAGATACTGGTCAAGCAGCGCGACGGCTCGCTGAAAGCCGAGCCGTTTCCTTCAGAAGACTCCTAACGCGCGCGTTGCTCGCCAAGCGCCGTTGAACGCAACCGCTCGCGCAGCCACGCCTGCATCGGCTCGGAGACGCGCTCCAACTCGGCCAGCGCAAACACCGGCTGCGCGCCATCAATTATTTGGTCGTCCGTTCCCGCCCCCACCCTGCGCACCGTCGCCTGTTTTTCCCGCTCCACCAGCGCAAAGGACGCTTTACGCTCCAAGCCCGCCTCCGGCTCGATGGCAAGACAGACATCGGCACGCAGATGGCGCAGAACGCAGTTCGACTCGAAGATCACATTCGCTTCCGGCCCGACCAGACCTTCCACCTCGCGCAGGCGCTCGCCCAGCTCGGAATCAAGTGCGCTTAACAGAAACGCACGCCGCGCGCCAGCGGCAAGAAAGCGCGCGGTATCGCTTCTCTGCTCCGCGGCAGTCTCCTCCCCCGCCGCATTTTCCTCCGCATTTTCCTCATAGATGCGCGCCAGGCCCGCGTGCGCATGCGTGGTCACCTTCACCGCCGCCCAGCCGAACTCCTTGAGCGCCGCAATCACGCCGCAGACCAGCGCCGTCTTTCCCACTCCGCGCGCGCCCCCTCCCACCACAACAACCGCCATCCCTCAGTCCCTTGGTCCCTTGGTCCCTCGGCCCCTTTCGCCTGCCTTCTTCGCCAGCCATGCCTGCTCGCGCAGCACCTGCTTGAGCGGGCGCGCCGGCGTTCCATAGAACACGGTGCCCGGCCGCAGCCCCTCGTTCGTCACCGTCTTGCCGTTGAACACGCCCGACTGCCCGCCCAGAATCACGCCCGGCCCCACGTGCGCGTGATCGCCGACGCCCACCTGCCCGGCAAGAATCGCTCCTTTGCCCACGGTGCTCGAGCCGCTGATGCCCGTGAGCGCCACCAGGATCACGTCTTCACCGACGTCGCAGTTGTGGCCCACGTGGACGAGATTGTCGATCTTGGTTCCCCGCCGGATGCGCGTCTCGCCCAGCGCGCCCCTGTCAATCGTCGAGTTCGCCCCGATCTCCACGTCGTCCTCGATCACCAGCGTGCCCTGCTGCGGGAATTGCGTGTAGGCGCCGGATGCGGGATCGCGCACGTAGCCGAAGCCGTCCGCGCCCAGCACCGCGCCCGCCTGCACCACGACACCATCGCCGATCTGCGTCTCCGGATAGATCACCACGCGCGGATAGATTCTGCAGTGTTTTCCCAGCCGTACGCGCTTGCCGATCACCGCGCCGGCCTCGATATGCGTCCCCTCGCCAAGGCTTGTGTAATCTCCGATCACCGCGCTCGGTCCAACCGACACACCTGCGTCCATCTCCACATGCGCGCCGATCACAGCCGTGGGGTGAACGCCGCTCGACGCCGGCGGCGGCTTGAGCAGTCTGGCCGCCAGCGCAAACCAAAGCCGTGGATGCCCGGCCTCCACCACGCATCGCTCGGCCGGATACGCGGCCACGCAGCCCGCAGGCAGCACCACGGCGCCCGCAAAGCTGTTCAGCACTTTGGCCGCCGACTCCGCATTCTCGGCAAACACCAGCTCCGAGGGGCTGGCGAACAGGCTCGAGCTCACGCCGTCGATCTGCGCTTGCGCCGACCCCTGCACCAGCCGCCCGCCCAATGTCTCGATCAATTCGCCCAGCGTCATGCCAGTACGTCCTCTCCGCGAGCTCAGTAGATCGCCGCTTCCCCCGGCGGCCGCGTCTTCCAGCGGCGGTGAATCCACAGCCACTGGTCAGGATAGCGCCGGATCCAGCCCTCGATCACGCTTGTGCACAACTGCGTTCCCGCCAGGATGTCGGCGGCCACATCTTCCGTGTGCGGCATCTCCATCTCCGGCCCGAAGTGCAGAACATAGCGGCCCTCCGCTGCTTCCCACACCATGAATCCCGGGAGCACGGCCGCCCCGGTCTTCCGCGCCACGTGCGCCAGCCCCGTCGCCGTGCAGGCGTCCCTGCCGAAAAAGCGCACGAATGCACCCTGCGGCGGCGTCATGTTCGCGTCCATCAAAATGCCAACCGTCCCGCCCTCGTGCATGGCCTTCAGCAGCCCGCGGCCGAAGTCGTCTTTGTGCAGAACGAAGTTCCCGTGCAGACAGCGGACGCGGTTGACGTGGTCGTCGAGAGGCCGGTTATCGAGCCGGCGAATCACCATCCCCATGGGATAGCCCATCAGCGAGTGATAAAAGCTCGAGAGCTCCCACGCGCCCAGATGGCCGGTGACGATCAGAACGCCCTTGCCGCGCGCCTGGGCGGCAAGATAGTGCTCCAGACCCTCGGTGCGCAGCCACGCACGCGTGTTCTCCGGCGTGTACCGCGTCATGCGGCAAAACTCCACCAGCTGCCACGCGAGCGAGCGATACACTCCGCGGAGAATTTTTTCCCTCGCTTCAGAAGAAATTTCGGGAAACGCCATCTGAAGGTTGCGTACGCCCACCCTGCGCAATCGGCCCGGAAGCAGGTAAACCAGAGAGGCGAGAATTCCGGCCAGCCAACGCGCCGCACGGCGCGGCAGGCGGCCCAGGCAGCGGGCCACGCCCGCCACCAGCCAGTACTCGAACTTCTCCCGCATGGCCAAGGTCAAAAATCAGTGTACGGGCTCGCAGGAGGCTTCTGTGACGCTTGAGCAGCAACGGGAGGCCAGATTGACCGCATCAAGCGGGGCGCCCAACCAGGTTTCGCGACCAGCAAGGAACTGGTATTGGCGGAAAGCTCTCCCTCTGTGAAGCCCGCACCCTGCTGGGCTCTTGTCATCCTGAGCGGCGGTCGTCCGCAGCCGCGGACGACCGCCGCCGAAGGATCTGCAGTTGTTCCCTCCGCATTTTGAATGAGCTTCGCCGGGACGCGCTAGCGATGCTTCGCCATCACAAAGTAGTGCGCCACATCGCTTACAAACGGCACCGCGCCGGGGGGCACGCCTACGTTGCCTCCCAGCACGTTGCGGAAGTCCTGCCGCGATCCGTAATAAGTCTCCGTGTCGTCCCGGTTCTGGCTCACGCTGGTGCCGTCCAGATCGATCCCCGCAAACAGACCCTTGTTGCGCGAGTAGCTGAGCAGCTCGGCGCTCATCTTCCAGTCCGTCGAAGCCTGGCCGGCGCGGCCCACCGGTCCAGCGGCTGCCGAGGCATCGCCGCCAATCTTGAATTTATCTCGCAGCAGGTCCTGCATGCCGCGATCATTCACGGCCACCAGCACCAGGTCCGTGGCCTGGCCGCCGATTTGAAATCCGAACGATCCACCGGCCATGCGGATAAACACCGGCGCGCTCCAGCCGTGGCCGGTGCGGCAGGTCACCACTCCCTGGCCATATTGGGCGCCGAAGACAAACGCCCCCTTCACCATGCCGGGAACCACGGCCACGCAGGTGGCCATGTGCAGAATGTCCAGTGGAATGGTGCGATCCTGGGCTCCCATGATCTGGTCAAGAACCGTTTTGGCCGAGTCCATGCGGTCCTGCAGGTCTTCCCGGGAAGAAGCCGCAAATGCGGAAGAGGCAAACAGAGTGCAAAGGCAGAGCGCGATCAGGGTTTTCTTCATCTCAAAGTCCTTTCCGTAGGATGGGGACGTTCGTCGTCCGGAGGGGTAAGCAATGGTTTTCAAATCCGCTGCCTTCGGCGCCACGGGCAAAGCTCCGTCCGCCGGGGGCGCTCCTGAGCCAGGAATCAGCGAAGGAATGGAGCGCCGGACTCTCCTGAACCAGCCTACAGCATCGGACCCGGTGACGTGAGAGATGGCACCGAAGGGTAATCCGTGCTTCCGAGATCTCGAGAGAGATCGGAATCCGGGCGCCTCGGCGCCCTCGAGCAGCCCTTGAATCAAGCTAAGGTATTCACTGTCAAGGAGATGAAACAGACGAAAAAAGAGGAGTTCACAGGCGTCATGGAGACATGCTGCCTGGGAACTCCTTTCCCCAGATCTGCGTTGTTTCTGTCAACAGAATTGTGGAATTTGGAAACTGACACAAGAGTACTTAAGGGCAATGCCTGTAAGTAACCAAATGCATGCGAAGTATGTACATAACGCAAAGGTACATAGGTAACTGGCTTGGTCCCCGGTTTCTTATTCCTTCGGCCAGCCCTCAGCGGGTTTTCTCTTAGCTAGGGACTTCTTCACTGCATCCTGCCATTTCCCGTTGATCTTGAGCAGGTTAGGTTTTGGCCCTCGCTTAGGAGTCACCTCAGTTGGCTTCTTATCTGTCTTAGGCATTCGCTATTGCGCGGCATCCCGATACATCAGCCGCTTCCCCTCAGCCGATTTTACCGCCTTAATGGTGCGCTCGCCGTCATTTAGCTTGCGATGGTTCCAGAGGAAATCAAACTGCCATAGGTAGCGGTGCAGGTATTCCCTGCTGACGTTGTG
>JASHUF010000084.1 GCA_030040175.1 Acidobacteriaceae bacterium | reverse complement strand
GGCGGGAATGATGCCCCACTGCGAATAAACCGTGCAGCCCATCATGAGCACCACCAGCACCATGGGCGCCAGCACCGCACGCGGCTTGTAAATGCCCCACGCCGGCGCCAGCGCCAGCAGCGCCAGCAGCACGATGCCGGAAACCAGACCCATGCGGTGCAGAATCCCCAGCAGATGTCCGACGATGGTGCCGGCCGCGTGCATATCGGGCGCGAGCGTGGTGAAGGCGACCGCGGCCATCACGGGGAAAAAAATCTCCGCGCCCAGCCACACCACCGATGCCAGATAGAGCAGCGTGCGCAGCAGAGTCTTCATGGGGGAAGGATAAATCAGGGACCACTGACCACTGATCACTGCTTTTTCAGCGCCCGCTTCAGCACCACTTCGAGCGCGGCCTTCTGCTCGGCGTAATCGGCCAGAGAAAGCGTGCCCGCGATCTTTTCGCTCTCGATGGCGAAGAGCTCTTCCTTGAGCACGCTGAGCAGCGCGGCGTTCGTACCCGCTGCGGCAACCGGAACGGGATTCGCCGCGGGGGGCCGCATGGCAAACTGTCCGGTTGCGGGTTGCGCCGGATTGGACCCGGCGCCGGATTGCGCGGCGTACGGAGTCGGCGCTGCGGAGGCCGGTGCGCCGGCCATGGCAACCGCTGGCCGCCGCAGCAGAAAAGCCGCAGCCGTGGCCAGCAGCAGCGCCAGCGCGCCCAGAATCCACCACTTGTATTTGCTCAGCGGGTCGGGCGTGTCAATGGGCGCGCCGATGCCGCCGCCGGGCTGGCCATTGGCGGCCGCACTCTGGCTGCCGGTGTCCTGGCTGCCGTTGTCGGCCTGGGTCTGGCGCGGAATCTGCCCTTCGCCGGAGATGGTGAAGGCAATTGCCTCGCCCGGCGTCACGTTCTTCAACAGAAATGTCTGCACGCTGGGGTCCTCATTCACCGGATTGAAGTTCAAACCGGCGCCCGGCGCGAAGGTCATGGACTTGGGCAGCAGCACGGCGAAGTTGTCGGCGGGCAGTGTGATCGAGGGCTTGAAAGTGTATTTCTCGCCCGGGTAGGGCAGCGTGTAGCCGATCTGGAACATCGTGTCTTTTTCGCCGTTGTCGGGCTCGATGGGAAGGTCGAACGAGTAATGGCCCTTGGCGCCGTCCGGCTCCATCTTCGCCGCGGTGGGCAACCCGCTCGGCCGCTGCGCTTCCGTATCGGTCACCTGCGCCTCGGCCGGCAGCACGATGGAGAACGACTTCGCGCTCCACTGCGTCATCGGCGGCGAGCTGGTGTTGTGCACAAAGTAGCGCTCGTCGATCTTGAGCGCGCCGCTGGGGTCGGTTTCGGCCTCGATTACGTCGGCCTCGATGAACACGCCGCTCACCTTGGCAGCCACGTCATAGACGGCGATGTCGCCGGAGCCTGCGCCGGCCGCCATTCCTCCCGGAGGCGCGGCGATAAAGTAACTCGCGCCCTGATGCGTCACGCGTACAAGATACGGCCCATCGCCGGGCGCGGTGATGGAGTAATGTCCCTTGGCGTCGGTGGTGGCGTGCGCCGCTTCGCTCATATTCGCCTGCACGTCGAGCAGCACCACCGCATCACCTGCAGCGGGCTTGCCCGTGGTCTTGTCGGTCACCGTGCCGCTCACCGTGGCCGCACGGGCAGAGGCGCCCGCGAACAGAAGGCAAACTGCCAGAAGAGTCGTGAAGATTCTTTTCGATTTCATCCGTCCGAATCACTCTTTTCGTTGGGCGAAGCACAGTTTGGCCACGCCGAAGATTGTCGTCCCGTTTCCGTCGCCCCTACGGGGCTGGGGGGATTCTCTGCGCGTTTCCCAGGATTTCGCTTGCCGTCCGCACGGCGGACGACGCGCTCCATCCTGGGCTATTTTTCTCGCTCCCTCCGGGAGCGCGCTCCCGCCACTGCTGCGCCGCTCCCACTACGGCTGGCCTGCTCCCGCCACGGCTGTGCCGCTCCTGCCTCTGCTGCGCTGCTCCCGCCACGGCTGCGCTGCTCCTGCCTCTGCTGCGCCGCTCCTGCCACTGCTGTGCCGCTCCTGCCACTGCTGCGCCGCTCCTGCCACGCTGTGCTGCTCCTGCCTCTGCTGCGCTGCTCCCACTACGGCTGCCCTGCTCCCGCTGCTGCTGTTTGCGCCGTAGGCGCAAAGCTCGTTAGCCCCGCGCTTCAGCGTGGGGAAGCGTTGCCAATAAAACGGCCAGTCCCGTAGGGACGGTGCGCAAGCCTCAAACGCCCTGCAGCCGCTCAATCTCCGCCAGCAGCTCCGCGGTTTCGTTTTCGAGCAGCGCCCGCTGCGCCTCGAAATCCTCTTCCGGATATTTGCCCGCGCGGTGCTCGAAGTTCAGGTCGCGAAGGTTTTCGTAGAGCTGCTCCTTGCGCTCCAGCAGAAAATCGAGCCGCGTCTTCTCCTTCTGGCTGGCAAAAGCATTCTCCGGCCAGAAGGTGTAGACCACCAGCGCAAACAGGAGAAACAAGCCCGCCATCAATCCCTCGGTTTCGGTCATGGCTCAAAATCCTCCCTCGGCGCCGGTCTCGCGCCGGATGCGCTCAATCCTGTCACGGCGCTCGCGGTCGGCGGGGCCAAGGCTTTCGCGCGCGGCGGCGGCCGTGCGGGCCTGCGCGGCGGAGATGCCCGACCAGCGGCGGACAAGCAGGATGGTCCCGAGCAACGCTGCCGCAAAGACCGCAAAGGGCGCGATCCAGGCCACCAGGTCGAATCCATGGGTGGTGGGCGCGGCGCGCACCACCTCGCCATACTTGGTGGCAAAGGCGTCGAGAATTTGCTCGTCGCTCTTGCCCGCGGCCACGGCGGCGCTCAGCTCGGCCAGCTCGGTGTCGCGGTCGGGGCAGCCCACATGGTCGCACTCGCCTAAGAGCTGCGCGCAGCCGCACTGGCACATGAGATGGTGGCTCAGGTAATCCGTGCGCGCGCTTTGGTCGCTGGCGGCCACGCTGAAACAGATGGCGACGGCCAGCAGCGCCGCCTCCACTGCTCTCGTCCAAAAGGTCAAGCGCCACGGAGTTGCCATCAGTCGCCGCCTTTCAGCGCAGGCTCCTCGAACGCCGGCCGCGCGGCCAGCACGCTGACCGCCGCCCGCACCGGGCCCGCATTCGGCGTGAGCGCGATAAACGTTCCCAGCACCATCACCACCAGGCCCGCCCAGATCCATCCCACCAGCGGATTCAAAAACGCCTTGATGATGGGCTGGCCCGTCGAGGGATTGGTACCCTCATAGACCACGTACAAATCCCACGCCGGCACGGAATGGATGGCCACCATGGTCTCCGGCTGGCCGCTGGCCAGATAGACGCGCCGCTCCGGCGTCATCTGGAACTGCACTCTGCCGTGCTCCCACACGTTCAGCACCGCGTACTCGGAGTTGTAGTTGTCGTTCGAGTCCTGCGTAAAGCCGGTGCACTCGAGCGTGTAAGGGCCGATGCTCATCCTGTCGTGCAGGCCGAGCTCGCTCTCGGTGTTGCGGTTGAAGGCTGCGCCGCAGAGCCCGAGGAGGATCACCACCACGCCGATGTGCACGAGGTAGCCGCCGTAGCGCCGCGTGTTGCGCCGCGTCAACACCCAGGTGGCGCTCAGGAGGTTGCGGCCCGTCTGCTTCCGAATCACCGCGGCGCCGCGCCAGAACTCCGACAGGATGGCCGTGATCACCGCGGCGGATACGGAAAAGCCCACCAGCGCGTAGAAATGTCCTGAGGAGTATGCGCCGTTTTCCCACGGGCGCACGCCCACGGCGAGCAAAACAACGACCGTGCCCCAGAGCGCAACGACGGGCAGAATGAAATTGCGGCGGATGCTGCGGAACGAGGTGGCGCGCCAGGGCAGGAGCGGTCCCACGCCGGTCAAAAACAGCAGAAACAAGCCCACGGGCACGGCCACCTGGTTGTACCAGGGCGCGCCCACGGTCACCTTCGTGCCCTCGACATATTCCGAAAGGATGGGAAACAGCGTGCCCCAGAGAATCACGAAGCACGCCGTGAGCAGGACGAGATTGTTGAACAGGAAGCTCGACTCGCGGCTCACCAGCGACTCGAGATGATGCTCGGTTTTCAGGTGGCCGCGCTGATAGATATACGTGAAGATGCAGACAGTGAGAGTGATCCCCATGAAGACCACGAACCAGGTTCCGATGGACGATTGCGCGAAGGCGTGCACACTGCTTACCAGGCCCGCGCGCGTGAGCAGCGTGCCCAGCATGGTGAGCAGGAAGGTGGAAAAGATGAGCCACACGTTCCAGCTCTTCATCATGCCTTTGCGCTCCTGCATCATCACCGAGTGCAGAAAGGCCGTACCCGTGAGCCAGGGCATGAAGCTGGCGTTTTCCACCGGGTCCCAGCCCCAGTAGCCGCCCCAGCCCAGCACCGCGTAGGCCCAGTGCATGCCCAGAAAGATGCCGCAGGTCAAAAACAGCCAGGTCACCATGGTCCAGGTGCGCGTGATGTGGATCCATTTTTCCCCCGGGTAGCGCATCATCAGCGCGCCCAGGGCAAAGGCGAAGGGAACCGAGAAGCCCACGTAGCCGAGATACAGCATGGGCGGATGGATCACCATCTCCGGATACTGGAGCAGGGGATTGAGGCCGTTGCCGTCGGCCGGAGCGGCGCCGCGCAGAAGGGCGAACGGCGGCGCGGCAAAGTTGAGAATCAGCAGAAAGAAGGTCTGAATTGCGGCAAGAATCGTCCCTGCGTAGGCGTAGAGCTTCACGTCCGTCTTGTGGCGCAGGCGTAGAACAAAACCATAGGTGCCCAGCAGCCACGCCCACAAGAGCAGCGAGCCCTCCTGGCCGCTCCACATGGCTGCAAATTTGTACGGCGCAGGCAGGGCGCGGTTGGAGTGCTCGAGGATGTAGGCAATGGAAAAATCGTTGCTGAACACCGACCAGATGAGGGCAAAGGCCGCCGCGGTGACCGCGTAAAACCCTGCGATTCCGGCGCGCCTTGCCGTATCCGCCAGCCGCTCCGGCGCAATCGCTGCGGGCTGGCCGGTGGCGATGAGCCGCAGCGCCACCATCCCGGCCAGCAGATTATAAGCGGCCAGCGCCAGCGCGATGAGCAGGGCGAAACTGCCAAATGCTGCCATGGACAAGGTCTCCAGAATGATTTGCGGTGGCGCGGGCGATTTACACGCGCACAGCGCTTTGAAGTTCCGTCGTTCCCGCGCTTCAAGCTCGCCGGCGATCCCGCTTGCCGGCACCGGCGCCCGAACGGTGCGCGCTCCGGGCTCTGCCCTTCATTCTCTATCCATGATAGGCGTCCCGGGTGTGATGTGGCTCACAGTTTGGGAGAAGGAAAGCGGCAAACCAGGGCGCGGGACGACGCCATTCCGGAAAAGGGAGTCCGCCGCGGGCAGAGGATGAGCGGCTGCGCGCTCAGGGCGTCCGGCGCGCGTCCTTGAGGACCATTTCGCCCGCCGCGGCCACAATCGCTTCCGTGGCCACGGGCCTGGAGAGAAACCGCACCCCTTCGCTCGCATAGTCGCCGGCCGACTCCGCTGCGCTGCCCAGCACCAGCACGGGAACTTCAGGCAGGCGCGCGTGCAGCTCGGCCACAAACGCAGGACCGCTGAGGCCATGTGCGTGATGGCCGGAGATGACCAGGCCAAGATTCTCTGAAAATACGCGCTGCTCGATCAGGCACAGCGCTTCGGCGGCATCGGCAACCCGTTTGACATCGGGGAACCGCTTTTCCAGCATGGATTTGCGCACCAGCGCCCGCAGAGGATCGTCCTCTACCAGAAGAATAGTTCTCATTTCTCTAAAGGCCCGGGTCCCACTGTAATTCGCGGCCGACTCATAAGATGATGCCGGCATTCGTTTTGTTGCCTATCGCGGACAAATAATCTTCAACGGCCGGCAGGCCCGAAGACGCTCACGGCGCGGGAGACACTGCGCGCGCAGAGGCTCTGGTTGCAAGGGGCTGCAGAACAGGAGCTAAATCGTGAGGGTGTGAGCGGCGCGGATTTCGGATTCCGCCTTGCGCGCGTCGCTTGGCATATTGTCGGGAAACGCGGCCTTGGGATAGCTGCACAGAACCGCGACGTCATGGTTCCTCCAGAATTTTTCCCATAATTGCTCCAGGCGCACCGTGGCCTCGCGATTGCCGCCGGCCCAGAGCAGAGCCACCATCTCGCCAAACGCGCGCACGCGCCGGCCGGACACAGAGGCGCGGCCCAACAGGCTGCGCGCCATTTCGCTGAACAGCCGCTCGTCGGGAGCGCCGTTGACCATGAAGCTCATGAGGGCTACGTTGGCGTCCAGGGTAATGTAGCGGTCTTCGAACATGGCCCGGATCAGGTCGGCATCCGTGGCTTCGAGCCGGTAGCGCAGGGCGCGCAGGTGCTCCGGCGTGGCAATCACGATGGCGCTCTCGCTGGCCTGGAGCCCCTCGCCGATATACGCCGAGAGCGCGTCGAGCAG
>JASHUF010000083.1 GCA_030040175.1 Acidobacteriaceae bacterium | reverse complement strand
CAGATGCCGCGCCAGGAATTCGCTGTGGTGCTCGACCGCGGGCGGGAACCCAAATTCTTTCCAGTCTTCCTGGATGGTGCGCACGCAGTGCGGACAGATGGAGATGATTTTTTTGGTCTTGGATGAGGACAGAGACTCGAGATTAAATTCCGCCAGTTGCTGAAAGAGCAGATCGTTGCCGAGGCGGCGCGCGGGGTCGCCGGTACATTTTTCCTTGCGCAGCACGCCGAAGGTCACGCTCAGATGGCGCATGACCCGAACGAGCGCCAGAATAATATCGCGGCCGCGGGGATCGTAGCCGCCCATGCAACCCAGCCAGAGGCAATATTCCTGGGTGCCATCGAAGAGGGGCAGGGCGTTCTTTTCGATGAATTTGTCGCGCTCGGCGGCGGGAAGTCCCAGCGCGTTCGACCCGCGCTCGAGAGCAAGGAAGAGTTTGGCGCCGTGCGCGTCTTCCCACGCGCCGGTGTTCACCGCGCCGCGGCGCAGGCCCACGATTAAAGGAAGATGCTCGATGCCCACCGGGCACTGGAACTCGCAGGCGCCGCAGGTGGTGCATTGAAAGACGGCTTCCTGCGAGTTGTACTTCCCGAGCAGCGGCTCTTCGGACGCAGGGCCGAGCGCGTTGAGATACGCGCGAAGACCGAGGACGACGTCCTTGGGATTGAGGATTTTTCCCGTGTTGTTGGCGGGGCAGTGCTCGGTGCAGCGGCCGCACTCGACGCAGGAGTAAGCCTGCAGGGCCGCGATCTGCGTGAGGTCTTTGCCGGCGACAAGGCCGAAGTCCTCATCGCCGTGGAGCGGCGGAATGCGGCTGAAGCCGCCGCGCGAGAGAAAGACGGTGAAGGGGCTCAGGACCAGGTGCAGGTGCTTGGTGTGCGGGATGACGGGAAGAAAGAGGAGCAGCGTGAGCGTGTGCGCCCACCACAGAGCGCGCATAGCTTGCGCGCCGTGGACGAAGAACGCGGCCAGGTAGGTGGCCATGAGCGCGAAGATGAGCAGCGCGATGAGGCCGGACTCCCAGGAGAGATCTTTGCCGAACCAGCGGGGGCGCACGAAGAAGCGACGGACAAACAGGCCGAGGATGCCCACCGCGCAGGCAATGGCGAAGAGCGCGGCGAAGTAGGAATAAAAGCGGCCGAAGGCGCCGTCCGGCGCAAGAAAGCTGAGGCCGAGAGCGAACGCGCAGTGATTGAGCGTGACCACGGCGAAGGCGCAGAAGGCCCAGAAGACGAAGGCGTGGGCCAGGCCGGGCAGCGGACGCTCAAGGATCACCTTGGCCTGGCACATCACTTCCCAGAAGAAATCCCAGGTCCGGCGGCCAAGAGGGAAGAGCGAAAAGTCCGCGTCCTTTTTCGCGTGCAGAATCCTTGAAGCGATGGGTGCGAAGCGGCGCAGGAAGCCGTAGAGCGAGGCGGCGGCGAGCGCGGCGAAGAGCAGTTTCTCTCCGGGGGAAAAATGATCCGGCTCGGCCAGCGTGGGCAGCGGGAGGGTCATAAAGCGAACGGATTTACGATAAACGATCGGGGTTGGAGACGTCTGTGCGGCGCTTTTAGCCGGAGCCGGACCCGCGATGAGCCGTCGCGATGGTTGCCTGGAATTCACCGGGTTTTCATGCCGCAACAAATCGCGGAAGCAGGGATTACGCAAGTGTGAGCAGGCATGCCAGCCGGCTCTTGCAGGTTTTGAAGCATGGCATAGAATGGGGGAGTATTCCCCGGAAATTCGCGGTCGGCGCACTGCCAGACCCCGACGCCCGCTGCTTCTCTCGCGCGAAAAGACTGCACGTTGCCGGGAGCTTTCTTGGAGATACGAGCGCGCGCAGCAGTTCGAGCGCTGGTGTTTTGGAGACGCCGTGCCTTCTGCCCGAATCATCCACTTTGGCTCCGACGATTGCCACCGAGTGAGTGTGCTGCGCAGCGCAGGATATTCCGTGGAGGATTGCCGGTCCCTGCGCGCCTTTCGTGAGGCGCTGACGGCAAAGGCAAGTCCGGACGCCGTGTTCATCACCGAGCGGGAGGGCGAGCTGCAGGGGGAAGCGGTCTCTCTGAGCAAGTGCTTTTCGTCGGCGCCGCTGGTGCTGTTCCGGCGCTCTCATAGCGACCTGAGCTCGGGGACCTTTGACCTGGTGGTCGATTCGCTCACGCCGCCCAAGCGCTGGCTGGAGGAGATCGGCGAACTGATCGCGCGCAGCCGGAAGGTAGAAGACAGGCCGCGCGGGCTCCAGCCCGAAGTTGGGCCTGCCGCCGTGGACGCCTGAGGGGCTGTGCGGATGCGGGTGAGGGCCGCGCCGGGGTTGTCAAGGCGGGAACTGTGCCCGCGGGGTTCCATGCCCCGCCGTGACAGGGTGCGCGGATTCGCGATACCCTTATGTGTGTGCGCGCTTTGCGCACATAAGGAGCCTTGTCCACTCCCATGCCCATACAAACCACTTCCAGAATCTGGCATAACGGCACCCTGATTCCCTGGGAACAGGCCACCATTCACGTGTTGAGCCATGTAGTGCATTACGGCTCCAGCGTGTTTGAAGGCATTCGCTGCTACGCGCAGCCGCACGGCTCGGCCGTCTTCCGCCTGCCCGAACACATGCAGCGCATGCTCGACTCGGCCAAGATTTACCGCATGGAGATTCCCTTCACGCTGGAGGAGCTGTGCGCTGGCGTGGTGGACACGGTGGAATCCAATGGGGTGACACCCTGCTATATCCGGCCGGTGGCGCTGCGCGGCTACGGCGAGATCGGCGTGAGCCCCAAGGGGTCGCCGATCGAGGTCTACATCGCCAACTTCCCGTGGGGCAAATACATTGCAGGCCACGGCGGCGCCGACGTTTGCATCTCGAGCTGGAACCGGCTGGCGCCGAACACCATGCCGGCGCTGGCCAAGGCGGGCGCCAATTACATGAACTCACAGCTCATCCACATGGAGGCCGAGCTGAACGGCTACCAGGAGGGCATTGCGCTGGACACCAACGGCTTGGTGAGCGAGGGCTCGGGCGAAAACGTATTTGTGGTGCGCAACAGCGTGCTGTACACGCCGCCGCTCGCCAACTCCGCGCTCTCCGGCATCACGCGCGACTCCGTGCTGACGCTTGCGCGGCACCTGGGATTCACGGTGATGGAGCAGCCCATTCCGCGGGAGATGCTCTACATTGCCGACGAGGTCTTCTTTACCGGCACGGCGGCGGAGGTCTCGCCCATCCGCTCGATTGATCGCGTGCTTGTCGGCGACGGCAAGGCGGGCGAGGTTACCAAGGCCATTGCCGACGAATTCTTCGGCATCGCCAACGGGCTGAAGCCGGATCGCTTTGGCTGGCTGACGCCAGTGAAGGTGAATGCGAGCGAGGCGGTGACGGCCTGAGAGCAGGGAACAGGGAATAGGGAACAGGGAATCGCAAAACAAAGGCCCTCCGGTTTGAGCCAGAGGGCCTTTCGCTGTCTGGGCGGCAAATTATGATGGGTAGCGGCGGCACTGTCCTCGATCTGGCGTCAAAGACCTCCCGAGGAAGGAGATTGGCTGCGGCGTGAAACCGGACATGAAAGTCGCGCTCGCGGGGATCGAGTTTTCGAACCCGGTCATCGCTGCCAGCGGCACCTTCGGCTACGGCATCGAGTTCGAAGAGATTGTCTCGCTGGAGCGGCTGGGCGGGTTTGTCACCAAGGGCATCTCGCTCGAGCCCATGGCGGGCCATCCGGCGCCGCGCATTGTGCAGACCGCTGCCGGGATGCTGAACGCCATCGGCCTGCAGAACATTGGCGTAAAAGAGTTGCTTGAAAAGAAGCTGCCGGCGCTCAGGCGGTATCCCGGGTGCAAGGTGATCGTGAACGTCTTCGGCTACACCGTGGACGAGTACATCGGCGTGATCGAGCAGCTCAACCAGGGCGAAGGGATTGCCGCCTACGAGCTCAATGTTTCCTGCCCCAACGTGCACTGCGGCGGCATGACCTTCGGCGCGGACGCCGATTCGCTCGCCGATCTGGTGGAGCGGGCCAAGAAGGCAGCCCGGCGTCCGCTGATCGTGAAGCTCTCGCCCAACGTAACCTCGATCGCCCTGATGGCGCAGGTCTCCGCCGAGGCAGGCGCGGATGCGTTGAGCGTCGTGAACACGTTTCGTGGCATGTCGATCGATCCCGAGACGCGGCGCCCGCGGCTCAGCCATGTGACCGGAGGCTTGTCCGGCCCGGCGATTAAGCCCATCGCCCTGCGCATGGTCTACGAGACGGCGAAGTCGGTGAGCATTCCCATCCTGGGCATGGGCGGCATCGTCACGGCGGAAGATGCGGTGGAGTTCCTGCTGGCCGGTGCGGCCGCGGTGCAGGTGGGCACGGCCAGCTATGCCGATCCGCGCGCCACAGAGCGGCTGGCGAAGGAGCTCGAAAACTGGTGCCGCAGCCACCAGGTGGAGCGCGTGGCCAGCCTTACCGGCGGGGTGATGGCCTGAAGCTTCGCGCGCCGTCCTCCGCAGACCGGGCTTGGTGCGCGGGCACGCGCATGACTCCCTCGCGTATCATCGAGAGTGTGATGGCCATCCTGTTTTTCAATTCACGGCAAAGGAAGAGTTCGCGTGTCTGCGGTTGAGGGCGCACTGTCATCGAGCGAGCGATCGGCCGCGGCGCGCGCGGCAGACCGGGCGCTGCGCATTGCCATCTTCGGCTTCGGGACGGTGGGCAGCTCGGTGGCCCGCATCCTGGTGGAGTCCAAGCCCGAGGGCCTCAAGCTCACGCACGTCTTCAACCGCGGCGTCCAGCGCAAGCGCGTGGACTGGACGCCCGAGGGTGTGGTGTGGAGCGACGATGCCGATGCGGTGCTCGGCTCCGATGCGGACGTGGTGGTGGAGCTTGTGGGCGGGCTCGATCCCACGGGCGCGTGGGTGCGGCGCGCTCTCGAGAACGGCAAAAGCGTGGTGACCGCGAACAAGAAGCTGATCGCTCTTCACGGCGTGGAGCTGGAGCGGCTGGCCGCAGCACGGGGCGGGCACCTGAAATACGGCGCCGCCGTCGCGGGCGGCATTCCCGTGATTCCCGGCCTGGAGCAGGGGCTGGCCGGGGACCATATTGAGCGCATCGAGGGCATTCTCAACGGCACCTGCAACTTTATCCTGAGCAGGATGGAGGCGGGCGCGGAGTACGCCGAGGTGCTGGCCGAGGCGCAGAGGCGCGGCTACGCGGAGTCTGATCCCACGGAAGACGTGGGCGGCTTCGATGCG
>JASHUF010000007.1 GCA_030040175.1 Acidobacteriaceae bacterium | reverse complement strand
GCCGCCGCCGATCATCACGGAAACATACATGGCCAGGGCAATGGAGCCGGAGAGAAGAAACTTCATGTAGGCCACGTAGGGGTAAATCTCGACGACGTCGAGCGCGACGCTCTTGTCGATGGGGTCGGGAATCAGGGGCGCATTCAGCGCATCGACGAGCGACTGCATCTCCGACTCGAGGCTCGAGGACATGAACTGGTCGGAGTTGTCCACCACCAGGCCGAGCTCCGGCGCGTCCTGCGCGTACACGCGCCGCGAATATTGCGCGGGAATGATCACGGCGGCGTCGAGCTTGCCCGTCTGCACGGCGTCGCGCGCCGTGCGCTCGTCAGGGTACTCGACGGTCTTGAAGGTTTTGATGGTCGCGTTCACCGCGTCGAAGGCCTCATGCACCTTCACCGCCTCCGGACCGTGATCGTAGTCGACCACGCCCACGCGCGCATTGGTAATCTTGCCCCCGAAGGCATTGCCGAGAATGACCAGCTGCACCAGAGGCAGCATCATGGACATGATCATGAGCACCGGCGAGCGGAAGAACTTCCGCATCTCGCGCTCCACGATGGCCATCATTCTCTTCATCGCTGATCTCCCGGCCGCTGCAGCATGGCCCACGAGGCCATCATCGGCTTCACCTGCTCGTCGCGGAGCTGGCGCCCCGTGTAGTGCACGAAGACGTCATCGAGCGTGGTGTTTTGCACGCTGAGGGAGGTGAGGGTTTCACCCAGGCTCTGGGCGAGCTCTACGATCTGCATCGTGGTTTTGGAACCGGACTTGGTGATGACGCGATAGAAGCCGGAGCTCTCCGGCTGCACGCTGGTGACATCTTCGAGGCGCTCGAGCCGGCCTTTCCATTCCTCGGCTTCGCGGTCGAAGTGGACTTCGACCACATTGGCGCCGGCCACGCTGTTCTTGAGCTCAGTGGGCGTGCCCAGCGCGACCAGCTTGCCGTGATCCACAATGGCGATGCGGTCGCACAGCTTGTCGGCTTCTTCCATGTAGTGCGTGGTCAGCAGCATGGTAAGCTTGCGCCTGGTCTTCAGGTTATTCAGCATTTCCCACACGGCGATGCGCGACACCGGATCGAGCCCCGTGGTGGGCTCGTCGAGAAAGAAGATGCGCGGGTCGTGGACCAGCCCGCGCGCGATCTCCAGGCGCCGCCGCATGCCGCCGGAGAGGGTTTTGGTGGGCGCTTCGCGCCACTTGGCCAGGTCGACAGCTTCCAGCACTTCGCTGATATTTTTCTCCCGCTGCGCGCGCGGCACGCTGTAGAGCTTGGCGTAGATGAGGAGGTTTTCTTCGACCGTCAGATCGGGATCGCTGGTGAGCGCCTGCGGAATTACGCCAATCAGCCGGCGCACCGCGTCGGCATCCGCTTCGACATTGTGCCCGGCCACGATGGCTTTGCCGGAGGTGACGGGAATGAGCGTGGTCATCATGCGGATGAGCGTGCTCTTGCCCGCGCCGTTCGGTCCCAGCAGGCCGAAGATTTCCCCCTCGGCCACGCGGAAGCTTACGTCTTTCACGGCCTCGAAGTCGCCGTAGCGCTTGACGATGTGTTCCACTTCCATGGCCGCGGGCCGGACAGACCCGTTTTCCCTAAGCCCGCTGCCATTTGCCGGCGCGCTCACGGCTTCACCAGCCGGTTCTTGGCAATGTAAACCTCGGCGGTCATGCCGGGCACGAATTCCTCGCCGGGGTTGGGGATGAGCAGCTTCAACTGCACCGTCTTGATGTCGCGCTTCTGCCGGTTCACATCGCGCTGCGTGGCGAAATCGGCTTCGGCCGCCTTGGCAATGACGTTGCCCCAAACGGTCTGACCGCTGGGCAGAACCACGCGCAGGTTGTCGCCCAGCTTCACGGCGTCGGCCTGCGTCTCCGGCAGCGGCGCGTAGACCCATGTCTGCTTCAGGTCCATGATGGTGACGATGGGCGTACCCGCAGCCACCACTTCGCCCTCGCGCGCAGCCCACGCATTCACCACGCCGCTCACGGGCGCGTCAATGCGTGCATAGCCGGCTTGCACCTGCGCTTCCTCGGCCAGCGCGCGGGCATTGGCCTCTTCGGCGCGATTCTCGTCCACCGTCCGCGCAGAAACGGTGGTCAGCATCTCATGCGCGCGCGCCTGGCGCAGGTTGGCCTGAGCCGCGGACAGGCTCTCGCGAGCCGCATCCACCGCGGCTTTCGCCGATTGCAGGCTGGTCACTTCCTCGTCGCGGATTTGCGCGCTCACGATTCCCGCCTTGGCCAGCGCAACATCCCGCGAGGTGTCCGCCTCCTGGTGGTCGTATTGCGCCTGGGCCTGCGCGAGCGACGCCTGCGCCAGCTTTACCTGCGCCTCCGCGCTGGTGGTCGCGCTGCTGGTTTCGCCTCGATTCTGCCGCTCCGTCTCCTCGGCTCCGTTCAGCTTCCACGCGTCGCTGGCCGCGGTGGCCTGCGCCGCCGCGAGCGCGGCATCCAGGTCCTTGCTCTCGATCACCGCGATCAAGTCCCCGGCATTTACCTTTTGCCCTTCGACCACGGTGAGCTGTTCGATGCGGCCGGGAATCTTCGAGCTCACCACCACTTCGTTTGCGTCCACGGTGCCGATCAATTGCAGATCGCCGCCCTGGCGCACCGTCACCAGGTACCAGATCAGCGACCCGGCCGTAAGCAGACCCAGAATCAGAAACACCCGATTACGCGCATTCACTCGGCTTTCACCTCAATCCTGTTGGAGATCCCGCTCCCGGGCATGGGCGTGGACGCGAGCACGCGCGCCGCCACGCGGGCGCCGTGCCTGCGGTCGCAGAAGATCGCCTGTCCCAGGTATTCAACCGCCGCCTTGCGCCGCTCCCTCAGCGCCCGGCGTGCGAACACATCGCTCCCCCTGAGCATGCCCATCACCGGGCCGGAGAGGAAATAGAAAACATTGGCCCCCAGGGCCGCGTACATCATCTGCCACAGGTCCACGCGGATCAGCTCTCCGCTGCGCATCCCCTCCGCCAGCAGTTCCTTGAGACGGCCCATCATCGGCCGGAAGACCTTCTCGACCAGCGGCGTGAGCGCATTCTCTTCGCCGCGCTGCAGGCGCATGAGTTCCTGCTGCATGAGGCTCTGAAAAGCGCGCTGCGAGTGGATGCGGTCAAAATGATTGAGCGCGAAGTGCACCAGCCGCTCGCCCGCGGAGCACTTGCTGTCTAAAACCGCAAGGCCGCTCGCGACCACGCGCTCCGCCACTTTTTCAAGAGCCGCCGCGTAGAGCGCCTCTTTGCCCTGGAAGTAGTAGTAGAGCAGCGCCTTGTTCACCTGGGCGGCCTCGGCAATCTGTTCCGTGCGCGCGCCGGCCAGGCCGTTTTCGCTGAATGCGCCGATGGCGGCGTCGAGAATCCGCGTCCGCGTCAGGTCCGCGCGCTCGGTTTGCGTCTTATTGGCGGGGGTTGGCATGATGTTGACTAACTGGTTAGTAAATTAGCACAAGCGAGTCTGCCCGCGCAAGCTCAAGGAAATTCCCGAGGGCCCGTTGACCGTGCTTTACCAGGGCAGCGGCTTGCCCAGATGAAAGAAGCCGCCGCTGGGCCCATCGTCAGCGAGGGTGGCGAGCGCGGCGCTCGTCTTTCCACCCTCCTCGAGTTCCATGGGCGCCTGCGGGCCGCCCATCTCGGTCTTTACCCATCCCGGATGCGCGGAGTTGACTTTGATGTTGGTGCCGCGCAGCTCGTAGGCAAGGTGTACGGTGAAGGCGTTGAGGGCCGTCTTCGAGGCATCGTAGGCAAAGGACTTGGCGTCGTAGATGGGCGAGCCGGGGGTGGCGTGCAGCGTGAGCGAGCCAAGGATGCTGGATAAGTTCACGATGCGCGCCGCCCGGCTTTTCTTGAGCAGCGGCAGGAGCGTCTGGGTGAGGGCGACCTGGGCAAAGAAGTTGGTTTCAAACACCCGGTGCAGCAACTCGGGTGGAACGGCGGCGGTTGAGTGCTCCGGGCCGGTGCCGGGAAACGCTCCCCCGGCGATGCCGGCATTGTTGACCAGGATATCGAGCACGCCGTAGCCCGAGTTGAAGTAATCGAAGGCAGCCTTGTGGCTTTTGGGCTGGGTTATGTCGAATTCGAGCACGTCGGCGTCGGCGCCGGCCGCGCGCAGCTTTTTGACCGCCGCTTCGCCCTGCTCCAGGTCCCGGGAGCCGATGACCACTTTGGCCACATCCTTGAGTTCGAGCGCGGTCTGGAAGCCGAGGCCGCGGTTGCCGCCGGTGATGAATGCAATTTTCTTTGCCATGAGGAAATTCTTCTCCTGTGTTCGATTGGATTCGCGCGCCTGCTGGAACGGTGCAGGGAATCTGCGCGGCTGAATTGCTCAAAACGGCGGCGTGTACTGGGGCAGAACGCCGAATTGCGCGGCCATGCGGAAGAATCCGCGCATGCCTTCGACGCACTCTTCATCGAGGACGTAGTGGATATTTTCGGTCAGGTAGGCGCGGATCGAGCTTTCCGGCAAGGGAAAACGCGGCGCCCACTCCCGGGCGAGCGCGTCGATATGCGCGAGGCCGTGATCGCGCGAGCGAATAAGGTCTCCGGCAATGCCCTCATCCAAAGAGCCGCTCCACGCAGTGGCAGCCCAGACGGCGGAGACGAAGGGAAGGCCGTTGAGCGCCTGCCACTCCCCGGCGAGATCGTGATAGACCAGTTCTTCTCCGGTGCGCATGAACCGATGCGAGCGATCTTCGAGCGCGAGCAGGGCCGGATCGCCGATCAGAATCGCGGCGTCAGCGATTGTGAGCATCTTTTCCAACTCGGCGGCATGCGGGATGAAGGAAACCGCGGGGTTGCCCCACTGATGAAAGAGAATCTGCGCGTAGGCAAGCGTGGTGCGGCTGGCCGCGTCGGCGGCGACGGTGCGCAGCCGCTTGAGCGGCTGGTGTGCGCGGCGCACCAGGAGCAGGGAACGGACGCGGCCCTTCGACGCGATGGTGCACCCGGGGAGGATGCGCAGGCCGGGCGTGGTGGCCAGCGCGGCGATGGGTACGAGGCCGAGGTCGGCTTCTCCTGACTCGAGCCGGAGCGCGCACTCGGCGGGCGACATGCGATCGATGCGGTAGCGCTGCGCGAGGGCCTGGTCGAGCGGCGGATGCTCGAAGTCCCACATCAGCGGGGCGGGATTCAGAAAGCCGATGGCGGCCACGCGCAGGCGCGCGCCGTGCGGAGCGGTCACAGTTCTTAGACTAACAATCCGGGTCCAACGATGCGTGCTGCGCGCTATTGCACCGTGAGGATCACGCTGGTCGCGGCCGTAGTGGCGCCAGAGGTGCCGGTCACCGTGATGCTGTAGACGCCCGGGGTGGTGCCGGTGCTTTGCGAGCCGTCTCCCGACGCACCGGAAGCGGCAAGGCTTCCGCCGCAGGCAATCATTCCGCCCGCGAGCACAAAGAACAACGCGATCATCCCGAAGAGCGCGCGCCCCCGGCGCCGCCGCGGAATGCCGATGAGGAAGATGCAGGCCAGAGCCGTCCCCCCCGATGCGAGAAATCCGAATCTGCCGCGCGGCGGCGTGGCCATGGCCGAATTGCTGGCGGCGGTGGAGATGGTGAGAATTGCGGTCGTCGCACTCGACACGTTCGAATGGAGAGCGGCCGGTGTGGTTGCGCCGAAGCTCAGCGCGGGAAGGTTCCTGGCGCGGGCCGGAGCGGAAACGATCTGGGCCGTCAGGTTCACAGCTCCCGCAAAGCCGCCGGTGGGCGTGATTGTAACTGTCGATGTATTGCCCGTGGTGGCGCCGGGCGCGAGGCTCACCGCGGTTGCCGCGAGCGCGAATGCGGCGGGAACGGGCGCAGCGATGGACTCATTCAGCGTGACGGATGAGCTTGCCGCCAATCCCGGAGCTCCCGGGTAAGCGGCCGAAAGGCTCAGATTGCCTGTCTCGGAAGGGGCCGTGGTCGTCAGCGTCGCCACGCCGAGAGAATTGAGCGGCGCTGCCGCGGATTGGCCGCCGAGGGTGAAGACCACCTGTCCTGTGGGCACATCGGCTCCCCCCGCCGGGGTTACGGTCGCGGTGAGCGTGTAGGGCTGGCCGGCAACGAGCGCGGTATTTCCCGGCGAAATGGTGAGCGCCGTGGTTGTCGGCATGGCGCTCACGGCCTCCACATTCAGGGGAACGGTCGTGGTGACGGTGCGCCCGGCTGACGTACCTGCAATCGTCAAAGAATAGGTTCCCGCGGGTACGGAGTAATCTGCGTTGAGCGCCAAGGCGCTGCTCCCGGAGGTGGAATTCGGCGCAAAGGACGCGGTCATCCCGCCGGGCAGGGCTGAAGTGAGGGCAAGATTGACGGCGCCGCTGAATCCTGCTTGCGGGATCACCGTTACCTGGTCCGTTGCCCCTGCGCCCTGCACGACCGTCACCGCATCGGGCGATGCGGAGAGCGTAAATCCGGGAGGCGGATTGACCGCGAGGAAGATGGTCGCGGCCGTCGATTGCTTACCCGCCGTGCCCGTGATCCAGAGCGTGTAAAAGCCGGCAGCGGCCGTATTGCCGGCGGAAAGCATCAACTGGCTGCTTCCCGTGGCCGTGTTGGGAGCGAGCGACGCGGTCACGCCCGGAGGCAGTCCCGCGGTCACGCTCAGGCTCACGCTACCCGTGAATCCATTTTGCGCCGTGATCGTAATCCCGTCTGTGGCGGATCCCCCCTGCGCGAGAGACAGCGAGGATTGCGCGACCTCGAGGGTGAAAGCCGGCGCCGGCGCGGCGGTCACGGCCAGATTGAACTGATTGAGGGTTTCTGCATAGGATCCGCCGGCCTCAACCGCGGCCACGCCCGCACCCACCGGCGCGGCGCTCGAAGCTGTGAGCGTAAGTACGCTGGTCTGGCCGAATTGAATGGTGGCCGGAGTGAAGGAGGCGGTCACTCCCGCTGGAAGCGCAGGCGCGGAAAGCTTGATGGTGTCGCTGAATTGATCGACAGGAACCACCGACACCGTGGTGGTTACCGTTTGTCCCTGCACGATCGTCGCCGGATAAGGCGCGATATCGAGATAAAACAGCGGAGGAGTCACAGCCACTGCCAGCGTGGCCGTGGCGGTCAGATTGCCGGCGGTACCGGTCACGGTGAGCAGCGCATCGGTGTTGGTTGGCGCCGAATCGCTGGCCGTGAGCGTAAGCGTGCTCATGTCCGTTGTCGGGTTGTTCACCCAGGACGCCGTTACGCCGCTGGGCAATCCGGAGGTGACGGCCAGATTCACGGCCCCGCTGAAGCCGGCGAGCCCGGTCATGAGGAAGGTTGCCGTGCCCGAGGTGCCGGGATAAATCTTCAGACTCGAGGGTGCGGGCGAAAGCGTGAAGCCGGGAGCGTTCACTGTGAATTCAAGGCTCGTGGACGCCGTCTGCGCGCCCGACGTGCCGGTCACGGTGAGCAGATAAGAGCCGCGCGTTGCCGAGCTGGCCACGGCAAGCGTCAGCACGCTCTTGCCGGAAGCTGGATTTGCGCTCCAGCTTGCGCTCACGCCGCCGGGCAGTCCGGAGACCGCCAGGGCCACATTCTGCGCCGATCCCGAGTTCTGCGCGACGGCGATGGTGGCCTGGCCGGAGCTGCCGGGATCAATGGAGAGCGCGCTCGCCGACGAAGAAAGCGCAAAGCTCGGCGGCGCCTGCGGCGCGAGGGCGTCGATCAGGCTCTGCCCCTCCGGGCTTCCCCAGCCGGTGACCAGGTCGTAGCCGGGAACGGCGTTGTAGTACGGCCATCCGCAGCAGTTGTCCCGCGCGTCGTTGTTCCCGCTCACAATGTCGTGAAAGTCGTCGCCATAATCGGAGCCTTCGCCGAGCGCATAGATGGCCGGATTGAGGAAACCCACGGAGGGGTCGCCGTTTTCCGCGGCCTGTTGGTTGGCGAGCGCCATGAAACCGGCCCACCGCGGCGCGGCAAAGCTGGTGCCTCCGAAATTTCCCCCGCACACACCCATCGCGCACAGGTAGTTGTCGGTATTCGCTTCCGCTGCCACATCGGGCACATTGCGCAGGGTGTTCGAGCCGCCGTTGCTGGAATTGGCTACGCCTGCCTGCCAGGCCGGAAGGGGAATGCCATCCGGACTGACGCCGCCTCCGCTCCAGTTCCATGCCGTCTCCGCCGTCCACGAACCGGCGGCGCCCTCCGTGGTCAGGTCCGTTCCGCCCACCGCAGTCACGTAGGCGTCTTCAGCAGGATAAAAGTTGTCGAAGTACGGGTCGAACTCGCCCCAGTCGCCTGAGGCCGCAAAGACGCTCTGGCCTTGCGCGGCCAGCTCCTCGAAGAACTCATCGTCCGTCGCCGGGTCGGCGGGATTCCAGGACCAGGCGATGCTGATCTGTTGCGCCAGGTCCTCGGAGGCCATGGCGTTGAGGATGTCCACGTCGCTCGCGCCGATGTAGACGCGCACCTGGCTCAAGGCCGGCGCCATGCCGATGGCCTGCACGATGTCGAGCACTTCTTCGCTGTCGTCGCCGGAGACCGATGCGCCCGTTTGGCCGTCGAGGAGCACGTTGTTGACCGGGACGCCGGTCGACTGGCCGGCGCTCGAAAAGGTCAGGTTTACGTCGCTGAGGTTGTAGCCGTCGAACTCGAGCAATCCGACCGTCTGCCCGGCGCCCGTGAGAGCCGTGGCGCCGTAATAGGCCGCGCGCAGGTCGCTCGCGAGGTAGGAGCCGCCGGGGCCGGAGCCGGTGCCCGCCGTGGCTGCTTCCGATGCCGTGGTGGAATTTGCGCGCGTGACCATGGGCTGCGGGAGGGAGAAATTGTCCAGTCCGGCGATGTGCGCGATGGGCACGGTCAAATCGAGGCTGGGCTCGCGGTCGGGCGAAAAGAAGAGACGGTCTTCCGTGGGATGACGGTAGAGCCCCATGCGCACGTTGAAAGCCTCTTCCACTTGTGCGACGGTGCCGCTGATGGGCACCACCAGCCGGTTGGCGGGCGAAGCCGTCACCGCAAATCCATGGGCGCGCGCGAAGTTCACCACGGCGTTGTAATCGTCTGCCGAAGGCGAAAACTGTTCTGTGAACTGCGACTGGGTGAGGAAGTGACGGTAGTCGGGGCTCGAAGGGTCGTAAAGGCGGCTGAGCAGGCTGGCGAGTTCAGCCTGATTTCGAAGCGGAAGCACGAGAGAGAGCTCGAGACGCGTCGCGGGCGGCATGAGCCCGGCCGGCGCGGCCTTGCCGTTCACGACCGCGGGGCGCACATGGCCGTGCAGCACCTGCAGCGCGGGTTGCGCAAGAGCGAGAGAGCCAAAGAAGAAAGAAGCCGCTGTGAGCCAGCGGCACAATACGCCTTTTTTCACCATTAAGCCCAGAAGTGCCCGGGAAGGTTTTTAGGCCGGGCACGCATCCTTATTCGTTTAGGGTTCGGGTCTTTGGTCACGCCGAAACCTGGAAAACCTAAAGATCGATCATCGCCGAATCCCGCTCTGACTCGGCTTGAAAAAGTGTGACTGCCCCCGGCTTGCAGTAATCGAAAATTGACTTTCAGTAACACACTCTTGACTTTCCGTAACTGCACGGAATAAGGTGAGCGCAATTTCCCCTGAGCAGGATTTCGAATTGGGGCGGCTACATCCGCACGCGTGCAGATCTTTGGTCGAAAGGGCGACGCAATGGGGGTACAAGCTGAAAACCTAGGCGCGGATCGCGCTCGCGCGCTGGACGAAAACCGGCTGGCGTGGCTGGCCCTGGCGCTGGCTCCCGGCCTGGGCCCGAAGCGCATTCTCGACGCTGTGAAGGAATTGGAGGCGCCAAGCCGGATCTTCGAGCTTGGATTGACCGCGCTCGAAGGGTTGCGGTTTCCGGCGGAGGCAGCGCAGTTCATCTTCGAAGGCAAAGCACG
The DNA here is from genome assembly GCA_030040175.1 of Acidobacteriaceae bacterium. Lineage (GTDB taxonomy): Bacteria > Acidobacteriota > Terriglobia > Terriglobales > Acidobacteriaceae > Telmatobacter. The sequence goes on along the minus strand of JASHUF010000007.1, from coordinate 3,094 downwards.
GGCCGCGGCCGAGGCGGAGTGGGCCCAGGTGGCGGCCGAGAACGCTCTGATAGTGACCTACGGCTGCGAAGCGTATCCCGAGCGGCTGCGGGAGATTTACGATCCGCCTCCGGTGCTGTGGGTGCGCGGCGATGCCCGGCTGCTGAGCCGTCCGGCGCTTGCGGTGGTGGGAACGCGGCATCCGTCGCCCTATGGCACGGGTGTGGCGGAGATGCTGGCGCGCGACCTGGCTGCCCGGCGCCTGTTGATTGTGAGCGGGATGGCGCGCGGCATCGATTCCTGCGCCCACAAGGGCGCGCTGGCCGCGCGCATGCCTACGGCCGCCGTTTGGGGAACGGGGATCGATGTGGTCTATCCCAAAGAAAACAAGAAACTCGCAGACGAGATTCTCGCCCTCGGCGGCGCCATCGTCTCGGAGCTGCCCATGGGAACCTTCCCCGCGCCGCAGAACTTTCCCCGCCGGAACCGGATTCTCAGCGGGCTTTGCCTGGCGGTGCTCGTGGTCGAAGCCGGTGAAAACTCGGGAACCCGGGTCACGGCCCGCTGTGCCGCGGAGCAGAACCGCGACCTGTTCGCCGTCCCGGGCAATGTGACCAGCAAAGGGTCATGGACGCCTAACACATTGATAAAACAGGGCGCCAAGCTGGTGGCCACGTGGGAGGATGTCTGGGAGGAACTCCCCTCGGATGTGCGGCTGGAGCTTGAGGCCGAGGCTCCAGGTGAATCCAAGCCGGAGCACTTCGCATCCTTACTGCCGGAACCGGTGCTTCGGCCCGAGGAAGCAATGGTTCTTGAGGTTCTGCACGCCGACCAGAGCCTGCAGATCGATGAGATTCTCGAGCTGCTGGAGGCTCAACTCACTTCTTCTGAAGTATTTACAGCGCTCTTTGAGCTCGAGCTCACGGGCCGTGTCCGGTGCCTTCCCGGCAAGAATTACGTTAGAACCCTGTAATATGGAAGGAATTCATCCGGGGAGGAGCCTCGTCGGACGCAGATCTGTGCAGGAGCCAGGCTCCGGTCTGGCTGTACCCCCGCAGGCGAGAGAATTTTCCGGCTCGCCCGTCGCCAAGCGGTCCAGCCGCGAGGGATTGAGCTCCAGCCAAAAGATTTGGAAAGGGTTAGCGCGGCCATCCGGCTGCCGCGAAATGGGCCGAATTGCACCAGGAGGCGGGATCGCGGAAGGGAATTCGGCCTGTGTGCAGTGGAAATGAAGCAGGGTTCCGTGTTACGGTGCAACATTTGCAAGGCTGTTTTGACCGCACCGGGAAAAAGGGGGCGGAAGGGAAGCCGAGGGACCGGGAGCGGCTTCAGGAATAAAACGTGGGCGAAATAAACCAAGAGTCCGGGAATGAGTCGAACAGGACGAATGCCGGGGCAAGCGGAAAGATGGGGAAGAACTGATTCAGAATGGCAACCAGCAAATCATTGGTGATCGTCGAATCGCCCGCGAAGGCAAAGACGATCGAGAAGTACCTGGGTAAACGGTTCGAAGTACGCGCGTCGGTTGGGCACATCATGGATCTGCCCAAGAACGAAATCGGCGTGGAGTTGAAGAAGCGCACCTTTGCGCCGGAGCTGATTGTCTCTCCGGGCAAGGAAAAAGTGGTGGACCAGCTCAAGAAGCTGGGCGCGAAGGCGGACGAGATTTATCTTGCCCCCGATCCCGATCGCGAAGGCGAGGCCATTGCGTACCACCTGGCGCTGCAACTGGGGACAAACGCCAGGGAGCGGAAAAAAATCCGCCGCGTGACCTTCAACGAGATCACCAAGAAGGCGGTGCAGGAGGCCTTCGACCATGCCCGCGACATCGATCAAAACTTAGTCGATGCGCAGCAGACCCGGCGCGTGCTCGACCGCCTGGTGGGCTACCAGATTTCGCCGCTGCTCTGGGACAAGGTGCGGCGCGGGCTTTCCGCCGGCCGCGTGCAGACGGTAGCCCTGCGTCTGATCGTCGAGCGCGAGCGCGAGATCACGGCCTTCCGCCCGGTCGAATACTGGACCCTCGACGCCATTCTCCATCCCGATCGGCAGAAAGAAGCAACCTTCAAAGCGCGCTTCGTGGGCATCGAGGGCGAACCGGCGCGGGTGGCCAACGGCAAGGACAAGGACGGGAAAGAGCAATTCATCTCGAGCGCGCTCAAGGACAAGAAAACCACGGACGCAATTCTGGCCGACCTGAAGGACGCGAGCTGGTCGATCGCGTCGGTGCAGGCGCGCGAGCAGCAGCGGCGGCCGCTGGCGCCGTTCATCACCAGCCAGCTGCAGCGCGACGCCGCCAACAAGTTCGGATTCAACGTGCGCCGCACCATGGGCGTGGCACAGAGGCTTTACGAGGGCGTGGAGATCGGCGCCGAAGGCACCACCGGACTGATCACCTACATGCGCACCGATTCTCCGCGCGTGGCGCCGGAGGCGGTGACCGCGGCGCGGGAGTGGATCGAAAAGGAGCTGGGCCCGCAGTACCTGCCGGCGGCTCCCAACGCGTACAAGGGCAAGAAGGACGCGCAGGACGCGCACGAGGCCATTCGCCCCACGGACGCGGCGCGGACGCCGGAGTCCATTGCGCGCTACCTGAGCGATGAACAGCTCAAACTTTACACGCTGATCTGGAGGCGCTTTGTTGCTTCGCAGATGGTGCCGGCGGTTTACGACGTGACGACTGCCAACATCGAAGCGACCTCGTCCAAGACCAGGAAAAAATACGATTTCCGCGTGAGCGGATCGGTGCTGCGCTTCGACGGCTTCCTGAAGGTCTACGAAGTGAGCGAAGACAAAAAGGACGAGGACGACGAGAGCGCCAACCGGCTGCCCAGCCTGGATGGCGTGAAGGCGCTCGGACTGGACGAATTGCTGCCCGAGGAGCACGCCACGCAGCCTCCGCCGCGGTATAACGAGGCTTCGCTGGTGAAGGAGCTGGAGGAGCGGGGCATCGGCCGGCCGTCGACGTACGCGTCGATCATCAACACCATCCAGGACCGCGAATACGTGGTCAAGCACGGCGGCTCGCGGGGGCGCTTTTATCCCACCGAGATCGGCGTGGTGGTTTGCGACCTGATGGTGAAGAATTTCCCGTACATCTTCGATACCAAGTACA
>JASHUF010000082.1 GCA_030040175.1 Acidobacteriaceae bacterium | reverse complement strand
AAGCCGGCGGCGGCGGCGCTAACCGAGTAAAGGCCGGGCGGCAGGCTGACGATGGTGAAATTGCCGGTGCCGTCGCTCTGGCCCGCAAAGGTGACACCCTTCTCCTCATCGGTCACCGTGATTGTGGCGCCCGCCACGACTGCCCCGGTTGGATCGGTAACCTGCCCGCCAATTTGTCCGGTGGTTGCCTGGCCGCTGGTGGAAACCGGCGCAATGACCAGGCAGGCAATTGCGATCAGGCCGACAGCCCAGAAACCAAGGCGACTCGACGACGTGCGTTTTACGTTGAACGTATGCTCCATAATGCCTCCTCAGCCCCGCGCTATTTCCGCGGCGGCATCAATCGTTTCCTCCCGTAGCCACATTTTCGGGTTGCTCTAACTTGACTTCCACAACCCCCACAGCGCCGGGAGTCAGGGTGATTCCGTTCGCGTCGGCGTGCGCGCCGGAAATCTTCTCGTTGGCGGAATAGAAGAGCGTGAACGAGCCGCTGCCTTCGTCGATGAGACCGAGCGGCGTCCGCACCTCGCTGGCCCAGACGCCGTCGCCGGTCTGCACCGTCAGTTGCCTGCCGAGGGACCAGTGAATGCCGTCGCGCGAAAACGAGTAGCCGATGCTGTTGGGCCGATGATTGTCGTAGACAGCCACAAAGCCGCCACCGGCGAGGCCGGTGACGATGGGATTTTCAATGAAGTTCGGCTCTACGCGCAGCGGGTTGAGGCCGGAGCAGCGCGTCCAGGGTCCGCCCAGCTGGGAGGCGCGCGCCAAGCCCACCTGCCAGAGCGCAATGGGCAGACTTTCCGTGCGCGCGCTGCCGTAAAGCGCGTACCAGGCGCCGCCGACGGAATAGGGAAAGAAGGAATCGGTTCCCTGCAGGCCCTCCCAGGGGTCGGAATCCTTGCCTCGCCGCAGAACCACGCCCACATCGCGATACGGGCCGCCGATGCCAGCGGGGCCAGGCTTGACAGAGACCGCGCGCCAGATCTGGCCCTCGTGATTCGTGAGCCATTGATGCGGCGTGTCGGGCGCTGCGCGATAGGCAACGTAAAACAGGTTCCACCGGTTGCTTTCCGGATCGAAGACGGGAATGGGCGACCAGAGAGCCGCGCGGGGATCGTGACCGGTGAAGTCGCCGCTCGACCTGCGCAGGGTTGCCACGCGTTGCCAGTGCATGCGATCGCGGCTGATCCAGTGGGCCAATTTCATCCTCACCCAATGCGGGTCCCCGATCATCTCCGAAGTGAACAGATGGTAGACTCCGTCGAGCTTGACCACCCGGCCGCCTTCGAATCCGTACTTGTTGCCCTCCGCGCCGGCAGAGCGGGTGGTGAGCACCGGGCTCAAGAACTGCCGGGTCACCACCAGCACCTTGTCTGCCGCCCGAAGGGGAGCCGCGGCGATCACCAGGATGAGGAGGGAAAGGCAGTTAAAGGGCTTCGGCCACGCCCGCATTTTTTCAATCTCCTCGAAATCCCTTTCATGAGCGTACAAACGACATGGCGCACATGATCAAGCGAGCGCTTCGTAGCCTCGAGCCAAAGTGCGAGAAGCTGCGGATTTTTCCGGACCGTCTTGTTTTTAGCCGCTTGCTTTCGATTGTTCAAGGTAATGAAGGTTATCGTCCGGTTAAGAGGCTCGAGGGGCCGGCCCGGGACGGGGCGATTTGTCCGTTTGCGGGCCGCGGAGCGGCACGCATCGGCGGCTGGAGCGGTTGAGCTGAAAGGAACAGGGAAAGAGGGACGTGGAGCGAGCCGCTAACGCAATCCGAAATGGGTTTGTCCTTTGCGATTGGACATGGGAGAGAGCGCGGGGGCCGGCGATTGAAGCAGAGTTCGTTCTACGGAGACGCTGCGCACGGCGAAGGCGCCAGGCCCTTTCCCGGGAGCAGCTTGCATACAGACCCATCGGCCAGTTCAAGCGCCAAGAAGTAACCGCTATTAACAGAAAAAGTAACCGTTAATGAAAAATGCCGGAGTTCGATCGGGAGCCGAGTGCACCGGCTTGACAGCGGCGGTTCAAGCGGATTAGGGTGTTTTCGGTTGCCAGAAGACACAGGCACCTCAAGTTGCGCTTCCCGAGTCGGGAGCTCGAAATCGGTGTATCGACAGAGCGCGGAGAACGGTTTCTCTCTTTATGAAAAGCGGGAAGAACTGCGCCGGGTGATCCAAAGCAAGCATTTCGTCAACTCACCCAAGAAGAGCCGCTTTCTCGAGTTCATCGCCGAGCAGAGCTTTCAGGGCAATAGCGACAAACTGAACGAATATCTGATCGGGACCGAGGTCTACGACCGCGGCGCCGACTTTGACCAGCAGCGGGACCCGATCGTACGCGTGCAGGCGCACGAGATCCGCCGCCTTTTGAAGAAGTATTACGAGGAAGATGGCAGCCGGAGCCTGATCCGGATGGAGCTGCCTCCGGGCCACTATGTTCCGGTCTTCAGCCGGCAGGCTCCGCCGGAGTTCGAAGAAGCGCGCCACGCGGGGGAAGAGGCGCGGCAGGGTGAGAACCGGTTGCCCTTGAACCGCCTGCTGCTGACGGCGACGATCGTGCTCGCCTGCAGTTGTGCGGCGCTCGCGATTCTGCTGGCGCGGCGGGCAGCTTCCCCGCAGCCGCCGCGCACGACGGCCGCGCTGCCGGCCAATCTCGACTGGTTCTGGCATCCGTTTGTCCCGCCCGCCGATGCGCCGCTGATCGTGATCCCCAACCACCCTCTGCTCAGGGCCGCCCACGACGGCGACAGCGAACAGACGTGGGCGAGCGGGCACGAGATCCCCAAGGCCAGCCTGCCCGAGTTTCGTGACACGATTCACTTCCGCGAGCTGAAGCGGTTTGTCTTTGTGCCCTCGCTCACTGACTTCACCTCAGTGGGCGAGACGCTGGGACTGGTGGACCTGTGCGAGATGTTTTTCCGCATCGGCGACACCTGCCGGGTGCAACAGTCGCGGCTGCTCGACTTCGACGAGATCAAGAACAACAATGTCATCCTTCTGGGCGGGAACCAGTCCTGGAGCGGCCGGGTGTTTCTGAACGTGCAGGGGTTCCGCTTTCAGGATGGGGTCATTCTCAACAGCAACCCGAAGCCGGGGGAAAAAGCGGTTTACAAACCGGAATTCGATCCGGTGACGAACCAACTGACGCGCGACTACGCCCTGGTGTTGATGCTGCCCAACGAACGGAAGGCGAACCGGGTGCTGCTGATCTACGGCATTTATACGCAGGGCTCGCAGGCCGCAATCGAGTTTCTGACAACGCCGGAAAAGATGGCGCAATTGCGCTCGGTTTTGGCCGGGATATCGCCGGATCACAAGACGCCGCCACAGTACTTCCAGGTGTTACTGACGACTACGGTGGAAAATGCCGTGCCCGGCAACGCTACGGTAGTCGCGGTAAGAGCCGTAGCGAACTGACCGCGCGGGCTCTTGCGGCGCTCCGGGTTCATCATCCCGCAAACATCTTTGCTTATGCTGTTTTTTCAAGCAGCATCCCCGCCGATCGCCCGGCGGCGAAACCCGCGCCGAAGCACGCGCATCGGATGACGGGGGCCTCAAATGTGTTATTGACAACGATTTCGTGGCCGTCCTATTGTGTCTAAGTTTTTGTGAAAGGAAGGTTGTACGATGGTCGCGTATTTTCAGCTCCAGCCTGCGGAAGCGGAACTTCAGGAGCTGGCTGAACAGTATTGGGAGAAAGCGGGAGAAAAAGAGCAAAGACTTGAAAAGGCAGCATTTGAAGCTGGGGAGTCGATCCGCAACGGCGACTTGACCCTGGCGAATCTTGAGGCGATTGTGCGCTGGAAATCGGAGCGCGCGGTTCAATATCTGATCGGCAACAGCAATGAAAAGATCCGGCGGGTTCTGGGTGTAGCAGCGAACCCGGAGGCAAGCACCGAGACGGCGATGAAGGCGCTGCTCGAGTTGAACGGCGTAGACCTTCCGGTGGCCTCAGCCATCCTGGCGGCGATCTATCCGGAGCGGTACACAGTTCTCGATTTCCGGGCGCTCGAAGCGCTGGGGCATGCACGCCACGACGTACGCTTTTATGAGGAGTATCTGGCGTTTTGCAAGCGGCTGGCCGAGAGCAACATCGTGAAGCCGCAGAGCGACCTGCCCGCACCCACGCCGCTGCGCACCCTGGATCGCGCGCTGTGGGAGTGGACAAGGAGCCACACGGGCTAACGCATTTTCTGAGTAGCTGTATCCCGAAGACGGAAGGCAGAGTCGACGCGACCAACAGGGAGCGGCGACCTTACGAGGAAATGAAAAGGACACAGTAACTCAGAAAATGCCGTAAAGCGCGACCAGCGGGAGCGTCCCCCGCACGGGCGCGCTGCCGGTGCTATAAAATCGCCCTCGTGAGGAATTCGTTTGAAGTCGGGCCGGTCCAGATCGGCCTGGACCGTGTCGCCCGGCTTTTTCTTGTGGCCGGCCCGTGCGTGATCGAGAGCGAAGGCCACGTGCGCACGATGGCCGAGGCGCTGCAGCGGATCACTTCCGATCTAAAAATTCCGCTCATCTTCAAAGCCAGCTACGACAAGGCAAACCGCACCAGCGTGCAGAGCTTCCGCGGTCCGGGATTGAAAGAAGGCGTGCGCATTCTCGCTCGCCTGGCCCGGGAAACCGGACTGCCGGTGCTGACCGATGTGCACGAGCCGGAGCATTGCGCGCTTGCGGCAGAGGCCGCGGACGTGCTGCAGATTCCTGCCTTTCTGTGCCGGCAGACCGACCTGCTGGTGGCCGCGGGCAAGACCGGCCGGGCAGTCAACATCAAGAAAGGCCAGTTTGTGGCGCCGTGGGACATGAAGCATCCGCTAGAAAAGATCCGCTCCACCGGCAATGAGCGGGTGTTTCTCACCGAGCGCGGGTCGAGCTTCGGTTATAACAACCTGGTGGTCGATTTCCGTTCGCTTGGGATCATGCGCGAGCTGGCGCCGGTGGTGTTCGATGGGACGCATGCGGTGCAGCAGCCCTCGGCGGCCGACGGCGTGAGCGGCGGACAGCCGGAGTTCATTCCGCTGCTGGCGCGCGCGGCCGTGGCCGCGGGCGTAGACGGCGTGTTTCTTGAAGTGCACGACGATCCGGCTCGTGCGAAGTCCGACGGGGCGAACGCGCTCGACCTGAAGCTGCTCAGGCCGCTGCTCGAAACGCTGCTGGCGATCCAGGCGGCAGCGGGAGCAGGCTCCGCAGATTAATCCGTTCCCATGCACCCCGGCTGCGCCCGCGCCGATTTTCCATCGAGAACAAAGCAGGCGATACCGTTGATGTCTGTGCGCAGGGTGCGCACGCGGGCGGATTCGAGCTCTTCGAGCACCTCCTGGCGGGGATGACCGTAGCGATTGTGCAGGCCGCAGGAGATGACGGCCCACTGCGGCGCCACGCGGGCAAGGAATTCAGGACGCGTAGA
>JASHUF010000081.1 GCA_030040175.1 Acidobacteriaceae bacterium | reverse complement strand
ACCTCTTCGAGGCGCACCCACCCTCCCGCCGAACGCGAACGTTGGATCGACAAAACCGCTGCACTGACTCGCATAGTCACAATGAGTGTATAGGAGGAAGTCGCGCATTCAGGCGCGGAGGGAATTACCGGTTGGTTGCCTGCGCGCCGGCAGCAGCCTTGGCCGTCGATTGGCTTGCGCGCCGCGCCTCGGCTTCGCGCGCCAGCACGCGGCGATTGAACTCGTGAATCACGCGAGCCACGTAGGCGCGGGTCTCGGCGTAGGGGGGAATGCCATGATACTTGTCCACCGCCGCGGGGCCGGCGTTATAGGCGGCAAGCGCAAGGGCGAGATTGTCGTTGTAGCGGGTGAGCAGCGCGTCGAGATACGCCGAGCCCCCGCGCACGTTGTCCTCGGGCGCGAAGCTGTCCTCGACGCCGAGCTCGGCCGCGGTCTGCGGCATCAGCTGCATCAGGCCCTGCGCGCCGGCGCGGCTCACGGCTTCGGCATTTCCGCCGCTCTCGGCCTTGACCACGCTGGCCAGCAGATCGACGTCGAGATGATGCGCCCGGCCGGCGCGCGTGAGCATTTCGTGCAGATCGGCGGGGTTCAGCCTGGCGCGAGCCGCGTGGACCGTCGCCGCGGGCGCCGCGTTTGGCGTGGGTGCGGTTGCAGATTCCGCCGGCGGATCGGGAGGGTCGGGAACCAGTTCCACCGTGGCGATCTCTTCCGGCGCGAATTCGATGTAGTTGTCTTCGCCGGCAGTCAGGTAGAGGCGCACGCGTCCCTCCACCTGCGCATGATGATGGCAGAGCTGAACAAAGCCGTTGCGCAGGGTGACGCGCTCAGCCGCGCGGCTCGTCGACGCACCGCCCGCGAAAACCGCAACCGCCAGGAGAACCGCCCGGATTTTACGCCCATGCAATCGCACGCAATCCATCCTAAATCGAATTCAGCCCGCAGCCCTCAGCGGCGCGGCGCTCGGTGGCGATGGTGACAGTGACACCCGCCTGCTGCGCGCCTTTGAGTGCCCGCGCGTTGCGCGGGCTCACGCGCGTCGAGAGCGTGGGCAGAAGCGTGCCGTCCATGTCGATGGCCGCCAGGCGCACGGGCGGGTGCATGGTTCCAGTGTACGAAAAGCAGCGGGCAGGGAACAGGGAGCAGGGAGTAGGAGGTCGGGGCTGGAACTGGTTGCATCAATGGTGCCTTGAAAGGGCACGACTTGAGAGCTTGCTGAAAAAAGGTAGGGAGGAGTCTTGTATCAGGGCATGGCTTCAGCCGTGCCGCAAAAGCTGCGCAAAATCAACGCGCGGCTTTAGCCGCTGAGGGGCGTTTTTCGCTTCGGTCCTCGCGAACTGCCATTTTTCAGCAAGCTCTTGCGTCGTGCCCATATGCGCCGACAAAATCGCGGGCTTTAGCCCCTGAGGGGCGTTTTCTCATCGCCATGGGCCATGGATGCAACCAGCTCTAGGACGCGTGTCCTGAGTCTGAAGTTCGCACCAGAATGGAGATGTCATTCTGAGGGAACGGGGCCCCAAGCGTATTCTTCAGCTTGGGGATGGTGAACGAAGAATCTGCTTTCTTTTCCCTTTGCGTTATTTTGTATGGAACTTCAGACTCAGGACACAAGAACTGGTTGCATCAATGGTGCCTTGAAAGGGCACGCCTGGTAGGTCAGGGCTTCAGCCCTGACTGCGGTACGCTTTTCCTATGGAACGCATTTGCACCCAGTGCCACGCAATACTGGCGGAAGAGACGAAGGCCGACTGGTGCCCGGCGTGCGGCGGGGCGCTGGCGGAGCGTCCCGTGCTCAGCGAGGGCGAGAACCGCGCGCCCGCAGAAGTGGATCATCGCGGCATTGTCCTGCCGCGCCGGAGCGCGTTGGGCGGCATCATTACGCCGCAGTGAAAGCGGGGCCGGCAACGCGAGAGATCAGCCGCTGGCGTCCAGGCCAACGGCTTCCGCCAGCTTGGCCTGGCGCTCATCGAAGGTCCAGAACCTTTCCGCGCGCAACTCCAATGCGCAGGCCACATGAAGCGAGTCGAGCGTGCGCACGCCGAGCCTGGGGCTGTAACGGCCGGCAAACTCGATCGCGGTTTCCCAAACATTCGCCGGCATGCCCACAGGAATCCAGACGCCCGAACGGATGTCCTCTTGGAATTCGGACCAGGCGCGCGCAGCTGCAGCCGGTTTGATTTTCTTGAAGAACACGTGGAGAGAAATTGCGTGGGCGAGTTCGCTTCTATGAAGCGGCGACAGCCAGATTGCCGGGCGCGCCGCAATCCTGCGCATGAACTCGGCCTTGTGCGAATCCTGGACGTAAGGAGAGACCAGAAAGCTGCTGTCTGCGTAGACCTTCAATACCGGCCTTTTTCTCTCTCTGCGATCAGAAGATCGGCGCCGGGCAGAATGCGATTGCCGAAGTTCCGCTTCAGCCGCGCCTCGAAATCGGGCCACTCCACTTGGCCGGGCCGCGGCGACTCGGGGACGATGCGAGCCACGACACGGTTTCGTTTACGGAGCTCGACAACCTGACCGGCCTCAATCCAGCTCATGAGCTGCGGGGTGTTGCGCAGTTGGCGGAGGTTCACGCTGGGCATGAATTGAATGTGCCACAAAATGTGGCACATTGTCAATTTCATGCTGATTTTACACGTTTTATTCGTAGCGCAATGCTTCCGCCGGCAGCACATGCGCCGCGGAGGCGGAAGGGTAAAGCGTGGCCAGCAGCGAGATGCCGATGGAGACGGCGGAGACGAGCGCAGCATCGCGCAGGCGCGGCGCAAAGGGAAGGGTGTCGATCGAGTAGACGTCGGGCGAGAGCGGAATATGATAGTGGCCGCCCGCCCAGGAGGCCAGATACCCGAGCGCGAGGCCGAGCGCGGTGCCGATTACGCCGATCAGCAATCCCTGCAGCATAAAGATCCGCCGCACCTGGCCGGGCTCGACGCCGAAGCTCATCATCACGGCAATGTCGCGCGTCTTCTCCATCACCATCATGGTGAGCGCGGTGAGAATATTGAGCGCGGCCACGATCACAATGAGCGTGATCACGATGAAGGTGACCGCCTGCTCGAGCTTGAGCGCATGAAAGAGCTCGCGGTTGGTGTCCGTCCAGTTGGTGGTCATGAAGCCCGGCCCGGCGGCCCGCTCAATCTCTTTGGCAATCTCCGGCGCGCGGTTGGGATCGTCGACGCGGAAGCCGATGACGGAGAGCAGGTCGGGCTCGTCGAAGAGCCGCTGCGCATCCGCCAGGCGCAGAAAGCCCATCTCCGAGTCGTACTGGTAGAAGCCGGTGTGGTAGGTGCCCGCGAGGCGAAAGTGCACGTAGTTGGGGATGATGCCCATGGGCGTGGGGTCGCCCTGCGGGCTGATGACGAGCACCGAGTCGCCTAGGGAGGCGCCGATGGTCTCGGCGAGGTCGCTGCCCAGCACGATGGGCGGCAGCGCGCCGCCCTGCGCGCCCGATTCAGGCGCAGGCTGAAGCGATGCGATTGCGCCGGGCGTGGCGTGGTCGAGCAGATGGCTCACGCGCATCTCCTCGTTGGGCAGGATGCCGAGAACCAGCGCGCCGCCATCGCGCGGCCCGCGCGCCACCAGCACTTGCTCCCACAGCCCCGGCGAAGCAGCCACCACGTGCGGCACTTTGCTCACGCGCGCGAGCAGCGGCCGCCAGTCGCGAATGCCCCTGCCGTTGGCGGCCATCAGCTGGATGTGCGCGGTCGAGTCGACGAGCTTGTCCTGGAGGTCGCGGCGCATGCCGTTGGTAATGGCCAGCGCGATGATCAGCGCGGCCACGCCCGCGGTGACCCCGGCCACGGAGATGGCCGTAACCACCCCCACCACGGCCTGCCTCCGCTTGGCCTGGAGGTAGCGCGCCGCGATAAAAAACTCGAAGCGCATTACCTGGCCTGCGCGGGGATCACGGTCTTGGCCGCGCCGATGTTGTCGTAACGGTCGTAGGCGCGCACGGTGATCAGGTGCTCCGCCGGCGGCGCGCCGCTGGCGAGCGGAATGCGGACGTCGTAGTGCTCCGTCTTCGCGTCGGAGATCTGGCCCACCGGTTCAATGTACTGCCAGTCGCCGGCGTCGAGCGCGTACTCGGCGTGCGCGATGGGAGAAGTGGAATCGGCGGCGTCGAAGGTGAGGTGAATCTGCGCGGGGCAGCTCGCGTTGCCGCAGGCGCCCGGCTCGATGGCAGCCTGGAGATGATCGACCACCGGCGGCGTGGTGTCGAGAACGAAGCGGTCGCTGATCTTCTCCCCCGTCAACGCCTGGCCCGGCGGCTCGGAAGGTGCGTTCGAGGCCACCACCTTCACCTGGTAGCCGCCGTCGGGTACGAGCGTGGCGTCGAAGCTGTAGGCCTTGTCGGTGATCTTGTCCTTGAGCAGGCGCCACACGCTTTCGCCGTCGCCGCGCAGGTAGAGCGCGTAGATCATGTCGTCGCCGTTGTCGTCATGCGCGCCCCAGCGCACGGTCACCGCGGTGCGGTCCTTGCTGGCTTGCAGGGGCACATTCGCATCCGCGCTGAAGGTGACGCCCTGGTTGGCCGAGGGCAGGGAAATGTTCACCGTGGGCGGCTGATTGATCTGGTTCTGCGGATTCAGGCGCGCGCCGGGCACCACCGCGATCTCATCGACGACCGGCGCGGCATTGACGGGCAGGAAATTCACGCCTATGCTGCCCAGCACGCCGCCGGGCTCGAGCACCGCCTTCCACTGCAGAAACCGCCCCGGTGGCGAAGCGACGGCATCGCCCTTGAGCGGCGTCCACTCCGACCATCCGCGGATGGGCTGCTCCACATTGCCGGTGCGCGTGAAGAACTGGTAATGCGCCGAGCCCGGCTCAACCTCGACCCGTCCGAAGCGCGCCAGCGCGCCGCAGTCGAGCACGTCGCTCGCATATTCGTGCTGGTTGGAGCCGCCCGCGAAGTTCGCTCCCGGCCTGGTGTCGAAGGCAAACAGCTTACCGGTGTTGCCGGTTCCGATGAGGATGGCGCTGCCGTTCCCTGGAGAGACTTCGGCCATGCTTAGCCCCTGTTGTGCGTCCAAATGGCCCACGTCGGCGTAGTTCCCGTCATCCTCAATGCGGAAGATGCGGCCGCGATTGCCGCTGAGCGCGAGCAGCCCGTCCGCTTGCGCAGCGAGCGCGTAAACGATCTCGTCCTTTGCCGACCACAGCAGCCGTGGGGCCTGGTTCTCCTCAAGCGCGTAGATCTCTGTGCCCTCGGGGACCGAGGCGCTGGCATTCGCTGCCTGCTGCACGCTGCCGGGCTGCACCACGGTGATGGTGATGGTGGCCTGCCCCGTGACGGGCAAGGGCGGCAGTGCATTGTGGGTCTTGTCGCCCACGCTGGCCGCATAGATGGTGCCGTCGGCGCCGGCGGCCACGGCAGTAATCTCGCGCCGCGGCGCTTCGAAGAGCACGTAGCCCTTGCCCGCAGGATCGATGCGGTAGACGAGACCGGAGCCGTCGGAGCCGGCGATCAGATTGCCTTTCCCGTCCCATGCCAGCGCGCGGATGTGGGCCTCGTCGCTCTTGAAGAAGAGCTCCGGCGCGGCATCGGGTTTCCTCGGATCCACGCGATAGACGGCGCCGGGGTCGCCTGTTGCAATGTACAGCCTTCCCTGCGCATCGAACGTGAGATCCCAGATGTAGCGCGCTTTGGCGCTCGATTTGTCGGCGCCGGATTTGTCGGCGTTGGCTTTGCCTGAAGCTGTCGTGCCGTCGCTCACGCCCTCCAGGTTCGCCAGATCGAAGACCACGGTCGCGCTGCTCTCGTCCTGCTTGGCTTGCGCCTCAGGATTCAGCTTGAAGACCTTGCCGCTGGGCAGCGTGGCCGCGTAGAGCGCGCCGTCGGGCCCGAAGCGCAGCACCTGCACGCTCACATCCTTGGTTTCGAACAGCGTGAAGGGCTTCGCGTCCTTCTCCGGACCAAGACGCAGAACGGTTCCCGGCGAGCCGGTGCCAAGATAGGCTGTGCCGTTTTTCTCCGCGGCCACCGACCACACAAAAGTGGAGGGCGTGGTGACCATCTCGTGCAGGCCGGGGGCCTCGCGCAGATGGCCGTCGCTGGTGAGC
>JASHUF010000080.1 GCA_030040175.1 Acidobacteriaceae bacterium | reverse complement strand
TCCTTGCGATCGTGTGCCTTGCTGATGCCCACCGACGAGCCCAGGTTCGCGGGCTTGACGAACACGGGGTAGCGCAGCGCGGCCTCGATGCGCGCCGTGCATTTCCGCGGAGACTTTTCCCACTCCGCGCGCAGCAGCGTGACGTGCTTCACGATGGGCAGGCCGGCCTGGGCGAAGAGCCGCTTCATGGCGTCCTTGTCCATGCCCGCGGCCGAACCCAGCACACCCGAGCCCACGTAGGCGATGCCGGCCAGCTCAAACAATCCCTGAATCGTCCCGTCCTCGCCGAAGGTGCCGTGCAGGACGGGAAAAATCACATCGAGGGCTTGCGACTGTGCCCCACCGCTCGCCGGCCGCTCCGCGCTTCGGCCCTGAGCGAGTGAGGACGCGGAGCGCGGCTCGGGCGCCAGCAGCGTAGGCATGCCTTCCTCGAGCAGCTTGGCGCCGGGCGTGGCTTCGGGATCGCCGGCACGCAGGTTTTTTCCCGGCTCTTTTTCTGGTTTTGGATTGAATTCGCTGGCCGGCGCACCGGATGCGGCCGCGCCTGGGTTCTTGCCTTCGAGCAGCCCGCGCGCGTCGGCCGCCGCCAGCCAGCGGCCCTCTTTGGTGATGCCGATGGGCGTTACGTCGAATTTGTCGCGGTCGATTGCCTGGAGAACGGACGCCGCGGAGAGCAGCGAAACCTCATGCTCGCCGCTGCGCCCGCCGAAGAGAATGCCGACGCGGAGTTTGTTGGCCATGCACTTCTGATTTTAGTGGCCGCGGGAAACTCTACGCTCTCCGGTTATAGAGGGTGGCCCCCGATCCCGGCGACCGTTCCAAACCAAGATGAGGGTTCCCCCGGTCTCGCTTTTGAAGCCACATGAGGGAACATTTCGGTCCCGAATGCAACCCTATAAGCAAACATTGGACGCTGGCAGGATCGCCAGTTCGCAGTCGTGCTTTCCCAGGTCCGAAAATCCGGACCTGGGGCACCCATTTTCAAGGGACGAACGCGCAGCCCGGCTAGAGGATTTTCTTGCCGAAGGCGGAGCAGGCCAGTTCGACGGCGAGGTCGGCGGTGCGGTTGTGCTCGTCGAGGATGGGGTTGACTTCGACGATCTCGAAGCTGAGCAGGCGGCCGTGGTCGGCGAGGATCTCCATGGCGAGGTGAGCTTCGCGATACGTGGCGCCGCCGCGCACCGGTGTGCCCACGCCGGGCGCGTCCTCGGGGTCGATCCAGTCGAGGTCGAGCGAAACATGATAACCGGCGGTGCCGCGGCCGGCGGCGCGCAGGGCTTCTTCCATCACCGCGCGCATGCCGCGCTCGTCAATATCGCGCATGGTGAAGACGTGGGCGATGCCGGCGCGGCGGATGTTGGCGCGCTCGGCCGAGTCGATGGTACGCACGCCGAGGAGGACGGTGTTTTCCGCGGAGATCTTGGGCGAGAAGCCGAAGAGGTTGGCCAGCGGTTCGGGGCCGAGGCCCATGAGCGCGGCCAGAGGCATGCCGTGGACGTTGCCCGAGGGCGAGGTGTCGGGCGTGTTGATGTCGGAGTGGGCGTCGATCCAGATGAGGCCGATCTTTTCGCCGCGACTCCGATAATACTCGGCTACGCCGGAGATGGAGCCGGCGGCGAGGGAGTGATCGCCGCCAAGGACCAGCGGCATTTCGCCGGCTTCGAGGCTGGCCAGGACAGCCTCAGCCGTACGCGCGCAGGTCTCCGCTATCTCAGTCAAATAATGGGCGTTCTTCGAGCCGGAGGCGCGCGTTTCCGCCACTTCCACGCGGATGTTCCCGCCATCGGTGACGTGGTGGCCCAGGGCCTCAAGCCGCGCCTCGAGGCCGGCCACGCGCAGCGCCGAGGGCCCCATGTCCACGCCGCGGCGGCTGGCGCCCATGTCGAGGGGCACGCCCAGGACGCGGATACGACGGCCGGGCGAAGCCTGCAGGTCGCCGGCAGAGGCGGATAAACGGGAGAGTGACGAAGAGGCTTGCGCGCGCTCAACCATGCAACGGAATTGTACTCGCGGCACGCCGGAGCGCGAGGAAGACGCGGGAAATGCGAAAGCGGGTGCGAATTTCCGGTTTCAATAGGTAAATGACCGCTTTGTGGTGGTACCGCCGGGCCCCGCATCCCCCAAAATGGCCATAAAGCCGTAACTTAAAGCGAGTACTATGGAAACACAAAGTAACTCGCGATGAAGGGCTCAGCCGTTCCATTGCCGCTCCGGGGAAATTCCCGAGCGGCGGAGGCTCTCACTCCACCTGCAAAGCGTTGGCCGTCAATGATGCGGCCGTCCGCGGTTGTGGAGTGAAGGCAGTCAGGCTCCCGGCCGATGGACGGCTAAGGGGAGGCACTGGCCAGGGGATGGACGCCGGCGCCAGCGAGAGTGAGGGAACACTGAGCGAAGCTCGCATAGTTCGAGTGAGGGAAGCGGCGAGGCGGATTCCGCTGGCAGTGCTTGTGGCGTTTTGGATTTGCTCCGTAGCGATGGCGCAGGCGCCGCTGGCTTCTGTAAGCGCAGCAGCGGGCCTGACCAACGCGCAGGCCAGCCAAATGCCGGCAGCGGATTTTGTGGCCACGGTTACGTACTTCCGCGGCTACGAGCACACGCTCTTTGTCGAGGACGGGGGCGCGGCCATCTACGTGAACGCAGGGAACAACCTGCACCTTGTGCCCGGCGACCTGATCCGAGTGCAGGGAGTGGCGCGCCCGAGTTTCAGGCCTTACGTAGACGCCCGCAGGATCACGGTGCTGGACCACGGCGCCGTACCCAAGCCCGTGCCCGCCACGTTCGCAGAGATGATCCGCGCCGAGAAAGACTGCGCGCTGGTTACGGTGCACGCCATCATCCGCTCCGCTGATATTGCGCCCTCGGCGGATTCCCCGGTTGCCACCACGTTTCTGCACATGCTGGTGGATGGAGGGCCGGTGGACGCGACCGTGGACAGCACCGATGTGTCCGCGCTGGCAGGCCTGCTGGACGCCGAAGCGGAGATCACGGGCGTCGCATCCGGCGAATTCGACAACAAGATGCAGCAAACCGGCGTTCTTCTGCACGTGCAGAGCCTTGCTTTCGTGAAAGTGCTCAAGCAGGCCGGGGCCGATCCGTGGACGCTGCCGATCACGCCGATGGACCGGATCATCACCGGTTATGACGTGCAGGAGCTGACGCAGCGCGTCCACGTGCAGGGAACGATCACGTACTACCAGCCCGGCAACGCGCTGGTGCTGCAGGACGGCGGCAAGAGCGCCTGGGTTTCCACGGCGAGTTACCAGCCGATGCGGATCGGCGACGCGGCGGATGCGACCGGATTTCCGGACGTGCAGAACGGATTCCTGAAACTGACGCACAGCGAAGTGGTGGACCATCTGACACAGGCGCCGGTAGCTCCGGCCCTGCTCACGGCGAAGGAACTGGCTTCCGGCGGCAATACCGCGCGCGGCCACAACTTCGACCTGGTCGCCGTGGAGGGCGAGGTGATAACGGAGGTGCGGCAGGCCAGCGAAGACGATTACCTGGTCTCCTCCGACGGACGCTTGTTCTCCGCGATCTTCGAGCACCGCAACGCGCCCAGCGGCGTGGCTTTGCCGCCGCTCAAACAGGTTCCGGTGGGCACGCAGATTCGCGTGACCGGCATCTGCATGCTCGAGAACGCCAATCCGTTCAATGGCGAAGTGCCTTTCACCGTCCTGATGCGGAATTTCGACGATATTCAGGTGATCGCCAAGCCGGACTGGCTGAATGTGCAGCACCTCACGCAACTGGTGATTATGCTGCTGGTGGTCATTTTCTTTATCGGCGCCCGCAACGCCTACGCGGAGCGCGGGGCGCGGCGCAAGATCGCCGGGCTGGCTTACGTGGAGCGCCGCCGGGGCAAGATTCTCGAGGACATCAACAATTCGCGTCCGCTGGCCGAAATTCTCGAACAGGTCACCGAACTGGTCTCCTTCCGGCTGGATGGCGCACCCTGCTGGTGCCAGGTGGCAGACGGGCCCAAGCTCGGGAACCTCCCCGTCCGGCTCTCCGCGCTGCGCGTTGCGGAGATGCCGATTCCCGCGCGCTCGGGGACGGCGCTGGGAACCATCTGCACGGCCTTCGACGCCAGTACGCATCCCCGGGCGGTGGAGACCGAGGCTCTTTCCATGGCCACCGGATTGGCCACGCTGGCCATCGAGACCTCGCGCCTTTACTCCGACCTTGTGCACCGTTCCGAGTTCGACCTGCTCACCGACATCCAGAATCGCTTCTCGCTGGAGAAACATCTCGACACCCTGATCCACGCCGCGCGCCAGTCGGCGAGAATCTTCGGACTCCTCTATATCGACCTGAACGACTTCAAGCAGGTGAACGACGTCTATGGCCATCGCGTCGGCGACCTTTATCTGCAGGAAGTGGCTCTGCGCATGAAGCGCCAGCTGCGCCCCGGCGATATCCTGGCGCGGCTGGGCGGCGACGAGTTTGCCGTGCTGGTGCCGAGCATCCGCTGCCGCGCCGACGCGGAGGAGATTTCGCTGCGTCTGGAAGGCTGCTTTGAAATGCCCTTCGCCGGAGACGGCTACAACGTAAATGGCTCGGCCAGCATCGGCACTGCAATCTACCCGGAAGACGGTTCAAGCAAGGACGAGCTGCTGGGCGCCGCCGACGCCGCCATGTATGTGATCAAGCAGGCAAGGACACGGCGCAGCGCAGCGCCCGCGCCGAAGCTGGCGCGCGCGGGGCACAAATAGACCGCAGCAGGCGATGATTCCCGTCGCCGGCCAATTCTCGGGGACCATGGGGAGCACGAGCGCGAACACAAGAGCAACAACAGGATTCCTCAAGGCCGATTTCCTTCGGTGCGGTCTTGAATTGCAAGTTGCTTTAGGGGAGTCTGAGAATAGTCCTGCGGCGGAGATGAAAAAAAGAAAGGCCCGAAAGCCCGGGCCTTTGCCGTTGCAAGAATGATTTGAAGGCGCACCGGACGGCGCCTGAAGGGCAAGTCCTTATTCGGCGGCCATCTCCTCGGCTTCGCCCTCCTGGCGCATCATTTCGAGTTCGCGCTCGGCGGCTTCGATTTCAGCGTGCACTTCCTGCTGCACGCGCGCCGCGGCCTCCTCGAGCTCCGGCGAGAGCTGCACATTGCGGTAGTACTCGAGGCCCGTCCCCGCGGGAATAAGCCGGCCGACGATCACGTTCTCCTTGAGGCCGCGCAGGTTGTCCACGGCGCCGTTAATCGAGGCTTCCGTAAGCACGCGCGTGGTCTCCTGGAAGCTGGCCGCGGAGATGAAGCTGTCAGTGGAGAGCGAGGCCTTGGTGATGCCCAAGAGCAGCGGACGCCCGAGAGCCGGACGGCCGCCCTGATTCTGCACGCGCTCGTTCTCTTCGCGGAAGCGGAAGCGATCGACCTGCTGCTCGAGAAGGAAGTTGGTGTCGCCCACCTCGTCGATGCGCACCCAGCGCAGCATCTGGCGCACGATGACTTCGATGTGCTTGTCGCTGATGGCCACGCCCTGCAGGCGGTAGACCTCCTGGATTTCGTTCACCAGGTAAGCCTGCAGCTCCTTCTCGCCGAGCACGGCAAGAATGTCGTGCGGGTTGAGGGGGCCGTCCATGAGCGGATCGCCCGCGCGCAGGCGCTCGCCCTCCTGCACGTTGACATGGATGCCGCGGGGCACCGAGTACTCCTTCTCGTCGCCGTTGTCGGCGGTGACGTAGATCTTGCGCTGGCCCTTGGTGACTTCGCCGAAGCGCACCACGCCGTCGATCTCGCTGATGATGGCTTTCTCGCGCGGGGTGCGGGCCTCAAAGAGCTCGACCACGCGGGGCAGACCGCCGGTGATGTCCTTGGTGCGGGTGGACTCCTTGGGAATCTTGGCCAGCACGTCGCCGGGACCTACTTCGTCGCCGTCCTGCACCATGAGGTGCGCCCCGCGCGGCAGCAGGTAGCGCTTGCTGCCCTTGGAGTTCTTGACCACGAAGGCCGGCTGCCGCTTTTCATCGGGCGAGTCGGCGACCACCCAGCGCGAAAGGCCGGTGACTTCGTCGACTTCCTCGTTGAGGGTGATGCCTTCCTGCAGGTCCTTGAACTGCACCGTGCCGCCGATCTCCGTGAGGATGGCGTAAGTGTAGGGGTCCCACTCGGCCAGCAGCTCGCCCAGCTTGACCGGCTCGCCGTCTTTGACGCGCAGGCGCGCGCCGTAGACCACCTGGTAGCG
The DNA here is from genome assembly GCA_030040175.1 of Acidobacteriaceae bacterium. Taxonomy (GTDB): domain Bacteria; phylum Acidobacteriota; class Terriglobia; order Terriglobales; family Acidobacteriaceae; genus Telmatobacter. Next base: position 1,912 of record JASHUF010000080.1, on the reverse strand, counting down.
CTCCTTCTCACGGCCGCGCTCGTCCACGATGGCCACCGAGCCGGAACGGTTCATGGCCACGAGCGACCCATCCTTGCTTTCGACGGTGTTGAGGTTGATGAAGCGCACGAAGCCGTTGTTCTTGGCGTCGAGACGCGATTTGTCGGCCACGCGGCTGGCGGTGCCGCCCACGTGGAAGGTGCGCATGGTGAGCTGCGTGCCGGGCTCGCCGATGGACTGCGCGGCGATGACGCCGCAGGTCTCGCCCAGCTCGACCAGGCGGCCGGAGCCGAGGTTGCGGCCGTAGCAGAGGGCGCAGACGCCGCGCCGCGACTCGCAGGTGAGCACGGAGCGGATCTTCACCTTCTCCACGCCCGCGCCCTGGATGGCGGAGGCGATGTCTTCGTCGATGGGCTGGTTCACTTCGACCACGACGTTGCCGTCGTAGTCCTTGATGCGCTCGAGGGAGACGCGGCCGATGATGCGGTCGCGGAGCGGCTCGATGATCTCGCCGGACTCGACGATGGAGCCGACGTAAATGCCTTCAAGGGTGCCGCAATCCTGCTCGGTCACGATCACGTCCTGGGCCACGTCAACCAGGCGGCGGGTCAGGTAGCCGGAGTCGGCGGTCTTGAGCGCGGTATCGGCCAGGCCCTTGCGCGCGCCGTGCGTGGAGATGAAGTACTCGAGCACGGTGAGGCCTTCGCGGAAGTTTGCGGTGATGGGCGTTTCAATGACTTCGCCGGAGGGCTTGGCCATTAAGCCGCGCATGCCGCTGAGCTGGCGGATCTGTTGTTTCGAACCGCGGGCGCCGGAGTCGGCCATGATGTAGATGGGGTTCATGGCGCCTTCGTCGTCGGCCCGCTTCATGTTCGAGAACATCTCGTCGGCCACCTGATCGGTGACGGCCGACCACATCTGGATGACCTTGTTGGAGCGTTCGCCGTTGGTGATGGCGCCGTCCATGTACTGTTTCTGGACTTCGATCACCTTCTTGTCGGCGTCGTTGACCACCTTGTACTTGCTCTCCGGAATCACCATATCGTCCAAGCCCACGGAGAGGCCGGAGCGGGTGGCGAACTGGAAGCCGAGGGCCTTGATGCGATCGAGCATGCCCACGGTGGTTTCGAGTCCGAGGTTCTGGTTGCAGTAATTGACGAGCTGGCCGATGCCCTTTTTCTTGAGCAGGCCGTTGACGAAGGGCATGCCCGAGGGCAGCGCATCGTTGAGGATGACGCGGCCGACAGTGGTGTTCAGATACTCCTTGTCGAAGTCCATCGGCTCGGTATGCGTGAGATCCTGGTCGTCGTAAGCCGTGGTCATATCGAGCACCTTGCCGGTATAGCGCAGGCGGATGGGCGAAAGCGTCTCCACTTCGTGGGCTTCGAGGGCCATGAGAATCTCTTCGGTGTTGGCGAACACGCGCCCTTCGCCGCGCGCTCCCTTCTTGGCCTTGGTGAGGTAGTAGAGGCCGAGGACCATGTCCTGCGTGGGCACGGTGATGGGCTGGCCGGAGGCCGGCGAGAGGATGTTGTGCGAGGCGAGCATGAGCACGCTGGCCTCAATCTGCGCCTCGGGCGAGAGCGGGATGTGCACGGCCATCTGGTCGCCGTCGAAGTCGGCGTTGAAGGCGGTGCAGACCAGGGGATGAATCTTGATGGCCTTGCCTTCGACCAGCACCGGCTCAAAGGCCTGGATGCCGAGGCGGTGGAGGGTGGGGGCGCGGTTCAAGAGCACGGGGTGGTCCTTGATGACTTCCTCGAGGATGTCCCACACCACCGGCTCCTGCATTTCGACCATTTCCTTGGCCTGCTTGATGGTGGTGCACTGGCCGGTCTGCTCCAGGCGGTGATAGATGAAGGGCTTGAAGAGCTCGAGGGCCATCTTCTTGGGCAGGCCGCACTGGTGCAGCTTGAGCTCGGGGCCGACCACG
>JASHUF010000079.1 GCA_030040175.1 Acidobacteriaceae bacterium | reverse complement strand
CTACGATTACTCGCTTCTGCTCGATCTGCAGATACTGTTCAAGACTGTGTTGACGGTGTTGCAACCGGGCCAGGCTGAGGGCTGGAGCGCGGCAATGGGAGCCGAGGAGCCGGGCAGCGATTGGGCTAAGGAGTTGCTGGGACACGCGCCGGTGGTGCCGAAGTAGAGGCGGACGATTGAGCTGGATGGCCGATGCTTGTTCTTTGAAAACACCAAAAATGAATCAAACCGCGGAATTGATCCGATACCCTACCGGGGTTAGACTATAGGGGATGCATGTTCACGCGTCCCCGGGGGCGGGTTCAAAACGGGCAAGTCTGGTCCTGCGCTTGTCGCTTGCGGTCACGCTGGCTTATGTCGTCGTTACGCTGATTGCCGGTTTGCATGCGCATTCGCTGGCGCTGCTCGGCGAGTCCGGCCATAACGCTTCGGATTTTCTGGCTTTGCTGCTCAGCTTTGTCGCAGTCTACTTCCATACGCGCCCAGCCGACGAGGCGCGCACCTTCGGCTATCAACGGGCGGGCGTGCTGGTGGCGTTTGTCAACGCGGCTACGCTCATTCTGATTGCGTTGTGGATCGCTGTTGAAGCGGTGCACCGGTTGTCGAGCCCCGTGCAGGTGCAGCCGCGGGTGATGATGTATGTGGCCGCGGCCGGCGTGGTGATGAACGGCGTAATCGCAGCCCTGTTGTGGGGCGTGGCGCGCGACGTGAACCTTCGCTCGGCGTTTCTGCACATGGCCGGCGATACGCTTTCAACGGCAGCAGTGATCGCCGGCGGCGCAGGCATCCTGATTACGGGCAAGAACTGGATCGACCCGGCTCTCTCGCTGGTGATTGCCGCGCTCATTCTGTGGTCGAGCATTGGGATCGTGCGGGAAACGCTGAACATTCTGCTGGAAGGCACGCCGCGCGGCATGCAACTGCCGCAGATCCGCGCGGGGATGGAAGAAGTGGAAGGCGTGATAAACGTGCATGATCTGCACGTCTGGTGTCTTGGATCCAATTCACGCGCGCTGGCCTGCCATGTGACCATTGCCGATATTCCGCCGTCAGAGAGCGCGTGTATTCTGACCAAGCTGAACCACCTGCTGCGCGCGCATTTTTTGATCAGCCACACCACCATCCAGTTTGAGCACATCGGATGCGGCGAGCTGGAGGGTTGCGTGGCGCCGCCCGAGGAGATGGCGGGAAGTCAAGAGCTTCATCATGGGCACGTGCATTAAGCTGAATGCGAAGAGGTTCCCTGCGTGTTTTTTCCCCGCCGCCGTGCCCTGGCCAATGCCATCTTTGCTTTCATCGTTGCAGCCGCCTTTCGCGCCGGAGACGCACAGCCGCCGGCGCAGGGGATTCAGCCGACTTCTACGCTGAATGTTCTTACGGGCGAGTACGCCAATCCCGCCGATCCCGATCCGGCCTACGACGTGTACATTCAAGGCGAGTCGCTGACGATCGAGTCGGAGCGCAATTTGCCGACGGCGCTGGATCCGGTTTCAGGATCGGTGTTCCAGGTGAGTTCGACGAAGGCACTGGTGCAGTTCACCATCGACGACCGGGGCAGGGCCATGGGACTGGTGTTTCTGGCCGAACCGGCCGTGGTTTTCGAGCGCACCGGCGAGGCCGTGCGGCACCTCTTCCACGAGTACCGGCGCAGCGAGGCGATGATTCCCATGCGCGACGGGGTGAAGCTGCACGCGGTGATTCTCAGGCCCGCGGACATCGCCGCGCCGCTGCCGATCCTGCTGGAGCGAACGCCGTACGGCGTGGACGCGACCGACCGCGCATGGATCTTCAGCCACCGGCCGGAGCTGGCGCGTGCGGGCTATATTTTCGTGAACGAGGACATCCGCGGGCGATTCGAGAGCCAGGGAAAATTTGTAATGATGCGGCCGCTGGCCGATCGTCGCAATCCCAAGGCGGTGGACGAGAGCACGGATGCGTACGACACCGTGGACTGGCTGATCCAGCACGTCCCGGGCAACAACGGCCGCGCGGGCGTTCTGGGGACCAGCTATCCCGGCTTTCTGGCCGTGATGGCGGGGATCGACCCCAACCCCGCGGTAAAGGCCATTTCGCCGCAGGCGCCGATGATCGATGTGTGGTTGGGCGACGACTTTTTCCATAACGGGGCCTTTCGCCAGAGCTACGGGTACGATTACGTGCTGGGGATGGAGTCGAGCAAAGAGACGACCGAGGTGAGCTACAGCACGGGCGTCAACGGCCAACCGGCAGACGGTTTCGATTATTTCCTTGGGCGCGGGTCGTTTCAGGAAGACGTGAAGCAATCGGGTTCACAGGAACTGCCGACCTGGAAGCTGTTTCTCAATCATCCCGCGTACGACAGCGAATGGAGCTCGCGCGCGGTGGAACAATGGCTGAACGCGGTGACCGTGCCGACGCTCACCGTGGGCGGCTATTACGACCAGGAAGACATGTGGGGTCCGCAGGAAGTGTACGCGAAACTGGAGGCGCACGACACGAACCACGAGAATTTTCTGGTGCTGGGACCGTGGCGGCATGGGTACTGGTCTTCGCCATCGCGGCACATGGGGAACCTGGATTTTGGCGAGCCCATCGGGACAGAGTTCCGCGCCAACATCGAGGCGAGGTTTTTCGCGCACTACCTGAAGGATGCGGCGGGAACGAATGCTTCGGGCTTCACGCTCGCGAACACGGCCAGCTTTCAAACCGGCTCGAATACCTGGAAGTATTACGCGCAGTTTCCGCCGCGGGACGCGATGCCGACGCGGCTCTACCTCGATGGAGGGGGAACGTTGAGCTGGAGCGCGGCGGCAACGGATGCGCAGACGAGCTACGTGAGCGATCCGGCGAATCCGGTTCCCTACCGGCGCAGGCCGATTCAGCCGACGTACAGCACGAATTCGCAGTGGTACAACTGGCTCACGGAAGACCAGCGGTTTGTCACTTACCGGCGGGACGTGGCGGTGTGGAGGCTGCCGGCGCTTGAGCACGATCTGACGCTGACGGGCGAGGTGATCGCCGATATTTTTGCGGCGACGACAGGCACGGACAACGACCTGGTGGTAAAGCTGATCGACGAGTATCCTCAGGACGATCCCGATCCGGCGATGCGCGGCTACGAGCTGATGACCAACGAGGAGATCTTCCGCGGGCGTTATCTGAACGGGTTCGCCACGCCGTCGGCGATTCCAGCGGGTGCGATCCGCGAGTACAAGTTCAGCCTGCACGATGTGGACCATGTGTTCAAAGCCGGGCACACGGTGATGGTGGAGATCCAGAGCACGTGGTTTCCACTCTACGACCGCAATCCGCAGACCTTCGTGGCCAACATCATGAAGGCCAAGCCGGGGGATTATAAGCCGGCGACGATCACGGTTTGGTCGGGGCCGGGGCGCCAGTCGAATCTCGAAGTGCCGCTGATGCCCTATTGACACAGTTTATGTGCACACATATACTGTGTCTATGAATATTACGCTTTCGATCGATGAGAAGCTGGTGGAGCGGGCGAGAGAGATACTGCGCGCCACGGGTAAGAGCCTTAACCAGGAGATTCGAGAGCACTTAGCGCACATTGCGGGCGAGGACGATGCCGAGCTGGAGCGTGACTTGGAATTTCTTAGAAGTACGGCCGGACGGGGGAACTCCGATGGCTGGAAGTGGAATCGCGATGAAATCTATGAGGACCGTCTCAAATGGCCGCGGAAGTGATTGCCCGATTGAGGGTGCCGCGCGCCTTTCTAGATACCAATCTCCTGGTTTACGCAGACGACGCGAAATCCCCCGCCAAACGGTCAAGAGCAGTCGAGCTTATTGATGAGCACCTGCGGCTGAGAACCGGAGTCGTATCCATTCAGGTGCTGCAGGAGTATTTCGCCGCGGCTATAGGAAAGCTGAAACTAGACGCGGCATTCGCACGGCGGAAGGTCGGTATTTACGCAAAGCTCCGCGTCGTAGAACCGAAGCTCAGCAGCGTACTCGGCGCTATCGATCTGCACCTGATCCACCGGATCTCCTTCTGGGATGCGTCCATCCTTCAGTCCGCAAAGGAGGCTGGCTGCGGTGTGCTTCTGACTGAAGACATGCAACACGCCCAGGTTATCGACGGCGTTAGAATCGTCAACCCATTTCTTTGAAAGTGCGGTCGCGTCAATTCGCCCGGAGCGCCATCATGGGATGGATGCGCGAAGCGCGCCGGGCGGGGAGATTAATGGCCATGGCGCATGGGGCAGGGAGATGCGGCCGGCGCAGGGATGCGATAAAATGGAAGCTGTCATGAGTCTTCGCCAGCCCCTTCCGGCCCTCCTCTAGCGGCGCTCGCCGCTCAGCTCTGGCGTGTTTCTTTTTCCCAAGTCAATGCATTGGAGCAACGAGACGCCCCGCGTTCTGGAGGGGGAAATGATCGATCGCCTGGAACAGATGGAGCAGCGCTTCGACGAGCTGCAGGCGCAGTTCGCGCTGCCTGAGGTCATCAGCGACCACGAAAAGTATCAGAAGACGGCCAAGGCGCTGCGCGAGATTGAGGAGCCGGTGGAGAAATTCCGCGAGCTCAAACAGGCACGCCGGGGGCTGGCCGATGCCCGCGCGATGCTGGGCGAGAGCGACGCGGAGATGCGCGAACTGGCCGCGGCGGAGATTGCCGCGCTCG
>JASHUF010000078.1 GCA_030040175.1 Acidobacteriaceae bacterium | reverse complement strand
AGTTTCGCGCGGCGGTAGAGAAGGAGTTTCCCGGCTCGGCGCAGGAGTGGATCGATCCCGTCTCGCGCCGCGGCTTTTTGAAATTGATGGGCGCTTCCATGGCCCTGGCCGGACTGGCCGGCTGCACCAAGCAGCCCGACGAGCCCATCTATCCCTACGTCAAGGCGCCGGAGGACCTGGTGCTGGGCAAGCCCATGTACTTTGCCACGGCGCACCCGTTTCCCGCGGGCGCGGTGCCGCTGCTGGTCAAGTCGAGCGAGTTCCGTCCCATCAAAGTCGACGGCAACCCCGAGCACCCGTACAACCGCGGCGCATCGGACCCGTATACGCAGGGAACGCTGCTCGATCTCTACGATCCTGACCGCTCGCAGCACGCGACCTATCGCGGCGAGGCGCGCGAGTGGGAGGAGTTTGCCGAGGCATTCCGCGGCAAGGTCACTTCCACGAACGACGGCACGGGCATTTATTTCCTCAGCGCGACCATCACTTCGCCCACGGCGGCGCGGCAGTGGCAGGCCGTCGAGAAGGCGTACCCGAAGGCGAAGCTGGTGCAGTACGACGCGGCCGTGGCGGGAACGGCGCTGGAAAAAGGGATCAATATTCAGTACGACCTGAGCGCGGCGGATGTGATCGTCTCGCTGGATGCGGATTTTCTTTCGAGCGCGGCCTATCCCGGTTTTCATAAATTAGTCCGCGACTACGCCGCCGCCCGCAAGCAGCCGGAAAACGGCATGAACCGGCTGTACGTGATCGAGAGCACGCCCACAACCACCGGCTTCAAGGCCGAGCACCGGTTGGGGCTGCGCGCAAGCGAAGTTCCGGCCTTTGCGGCGGCGCTGGCCGCGGCGGTGGGTGTGCCGGGCGTGAGCGCGCCAAGCTATGCGTGGAGCGACGAGCAGCAAAAATTTCTCGCCGCCCTCGCCAAGGACCTGAAGGCCAACGCGGGCAAGAGCGCGGTGATCCCGGGCATCTATCAGGACGCCTCGGTGACGGCGCTGGCTCTGGCCATCAATACGGCTCTCGGCAACGTGGGCAAGACGGTGACCGTTTCCCCGGAACCGGCAATCCCGCTGCCGAGCGACCAGCTCGGCGATTTGAAAGCGCTGGTGGCCGACCTGAACGCGGGCAAGGTGGACTGGCTGGTGATCCTGAACGCCAACCCCATCTACGATGCGCCCGCCGATCTCGATTTTCCCACGGCCTTCAACAAGGCCAATCTTGTGGTTCATCTCGGCTCGCACGTGGACGAGACGGGGCAGATTTCCCATTGGCACATTCCCGCGGCGCATTATCTCGAGTACTGGTCCGATGCACGCGCCTACGACGGCACGGTCTCGATTGTGCAACCGCTCATCGAGCCGCTCTACGGCGGCCACAGCGCGCACGACTTTTTCCAAACTTTGCTCGACGACCCGATGCTGAGCGCCTACGACGCGGTGCGCGTGACGCAGAAGGCAAATATCAAAGGCGATTTCGAAACCGGCTGGCGCAAGGCGCTGCACGACGGATGGGTTGCCGACACGGCGTACGGGCCGAGGGAGCCGGCTCCGGGCAAGATGGTCGCGCGCTACACGATCCCCGCGGCCGCGCCGAAAGACGCGCTCGAAATCATCTTCCGTCCCGATCCGACCATCTACGACGGCCGCTTCTCCAATGTGGGCTGGCTGCAGGAGCTGCCCAAGCCGGTGACCAGCCTGAGCTGGGACAATGCGGCGATCATGAGCGGCGCCCTGCTGACGAAGTACAACCTCGAAGAAGACGACATTATCGAGATCAGCGTAGGCTCGGGCCGCGTGAAGGCGCCGGTTATCGTGTCTCCCGGGCATCCGGACAACTCGGTCACGGTCTATCTCGGTTACGGCAGGGAGTTCGCCGGCCGCGTGGGCTCGGGGCAGGGCTTCAACGCCAGCGCCATCCGTAATACCTGGGCGCCGCTCTACGCGACTGGCGGAATTCGCAAGCTGGACGGCAAGTGGGGCGTGGCCATCACCAAGAGCCACTACCAGGACAAGCGCGCGAAGTTTCTCCTGGGACAGGGGACGGGCAACAACTCGCTCGAAGGGGACGAGGCGCTGGGTCCGCGCGGGATCATCCGCTACGCAACCCTGGACGAGTTCAAGGCCAACCCGAACTTCGCCCACGAGGGCGAGCGCTACGACACCCCCGACAAGAACACGTCGCTGTTCCCTAACTGGCCCTATAACGAAGCCTACGCGTGGGCCATGTCGATTGACATGAACAGCTGCACGGGCTGCAACGCCTGCATCGTGAGCTGTTACGCCGAGAACAACATCGCCGTGGTGGGCAAGCAGCAGGTGCGCATCGGCCGCGACATGCAGTGGCTGCGCATCGACACCTATTTCGAGGGCGACCTGGCCGCGCCGCGGGCGCACTTCCAGCCCATGGCCTGCCAGCAATGCGAGAACGCGCCCTGCGAGCAGGTTTGCCCGGTGGGCGCCACCGTGCACACGCCCGAGGGCCTGAACATGATGGTCTACAACCGCTGCGTGGGCACGCGCTACTGCTCCAATAACTGTCCCTACAAGGTGCGGCGGTTTAACTTCCTGCTCTTCTCCGATTACGAGACGCCGAGCCTGGCGCTGATGCGCAATCCCGACGTGACCGTGCGCTCGCGCGGGGTGATGGAGAAGTGCAACTACTGCGTGCAGCGCATCCAGGAAGCCAAGATCGAGGCCGACAAGGAGAACCGGCTGGTGGGCGACGGCGAGATCGTGACCGCCTGCCAGCAGGCGTGCCCGGCTCAGGCCATCACCTTCGGCAACATCAACGACCGGCAGAGCCGCGTCTCCAAGCTCCGCGCACAGATACGCAGCTACCAGTTGATCGCCGACATCAACACGCGCCCCCGGACCACGTACGTGGCCGAGGTTCTGAATCCGAACCCCGAACTCGAAGAAACGCCGGTGGAGATTGCGCCGGCCAAGGGATAAAGGCAGGGGACAAGAAAGCAAGGCAGCAAGGGAACAAAAGCGACCATGGCAACCAGCGAATTGAGACCGAAAGATCCCGGCATCGATCCCGCAACCGGAGAATTCCGGGTCATCGGGCAGGGCCAGACCTTCCGTTCCATCACGGAGAAAATCTCGCGCATCGTGCTCACGCCGCGCACCCCGCTGGGCTGGTTTGCGTATTTCGCCGTCGCCGGCTCGGGAACCACCATGCTGATGGTGGCGCTTACCTGGCTGTTCCTGAAAGGCGTGGGCATCTGGGCCATTACCCAGCCGGTGGCCTGGGGATTTGCCATCATCAACTTCGTCTGGTGGATCGGCATCGGCCACGCGGGAACGCTGATCTCGGCTATTCTTCTTCTCTTCAAACAGTCGTGGCGCAACTCCATCAGCCGCTTTGCCGAGGCCATGACGATTTTTGCCGTGATGTGCGCGGCTATGTTCCCGGTGATTCACGTGGGCCGCCCGTGGCTGGGGTACTGGCTGCTGCCGCTGCCCTTCACCATGGACGTGTGGCCGCAGTTCCGCTCCCCGCTGATGTGGGACACCTTTGCCGTGTCCACCTACGCCACCATCTCGGTGGTCTTCTGGTACGTGGGCATGATTCCCGATTTCGGCACCTTCCGCGATCGCGCCCAGTCGAAGATTGCCAAGTATTTCTACGGGGTGCTTTCCTGGGGATGGCGCGGCTCGGTGCGCCACTGGGTGCAGTATGAGACCGCGTCGCTGCTGCTGGCCGGCCTGGCCACGCCCCTGGTGCTTTCGGTGCACACCGTCATCAGCTTCGATTTCGCCGTAGCCGTGCTTCCCGGCTGGCACACCACCATCTTCCCGCCCTATTTCGTCGCCGGCGCCATTTATTCGGGCTTTGCCATGGTGCTCACGCTGGCCATTCCGCTGCGCAAGTACTACCACCTGGAACAACTGGTGACCGAGCGCCACATCGACAATATGGGCAAGCTGATGCTGGTGACCGGCTTCATCGTGGGCTACGGCTACGCCATGGAAGCCTTCATGGCCTGGTACTCGGCCGACCACTGGGAGGCGTTCACCTTCTGGAACCGCGCCTTCGGGCCCATGGGCTGGTCGTACTGGCTGCTGCTCACCTGCAACCTGTTCATCCCCCTCACCACCCTGTGGGTGCGCAGGCTGCGCACCAACATCGCTTTCATGTTCGTGATGTCGATCATTGTGAACACCGGCATGTGGTTCGAGCGCTTTGTCATCATCGTGACCAGCCTGACGCGTGATTTCCTGCCCTCGGCCTGGGGCACGTACCGGGCAACGAAGTGGGATTACATGACGTTCTTCGGCTCGGTGACGTTTTTCCTGTTCATGTTCCTGCTCTTCGTCCGCTTCCTGCCCATGATTCCCATGAACGAAATCCGCTTGCTGCTGCCGCAAGCCAAGATCAAGCCCAAGGTGACGGCGGAGGCTGGTGACTGATGCGCTTCCCCAATGGCTTGACTTTGAAACCGCGAACCGCAAGGGTTGGTTTCCTCAAGAAAACCATCCCCATGACCCTGCCCGAGGGGCCGAGTGAATTGGAGGAAGCGCTCTGATATGCCCGCACGCGAAGGGATCTACGGACTGCTGGCTGAATTCGAGACGCCCGGCGATCTGGTGCGCGCCGCACGGCAGTCGTACCAGGACGGCTGGCGGCGCCTGGACTGTTATAGCCCTTTTCCCCTGGAAGAGGCCGCCGAAGCCATCGGCTTCCATCGCGATAAGGTTCCGCTGGTCACGCTGATTGGCGGTCTGCTCGGCGGGGCTGCCATGTTCGGGCTGGAGACGTGGATCTCGGTGCTCGCGTTCCCGCTCAATATTGCCGGCCGGCCTATGTATTCCTGGCCGGCGTTCATCGTGCCGGCGTACGAGTGGACGATTTTGTGGGCCGGACTTTCGGCTGCCTTCGGCATGCTGGCGCTGTGCGGGCTGCCCGCTCTCTATCACCCCGTGTTCAATGCGCCCAATTTCCGCGACGGCGCGACGACGGACAAGTTCTTTCTCTGCCTGGAGGCGCTCGATCCCAAGTTCGATGCAGCCGAGGCGCGCAAGTACCTCGAATCGTTCCAGCCGGTCTCAGTGGTGGAGGTGGAGTACTGATGCGCCGCTACAGGGATCAGTTTTCAGGTTTCAGGGGCCGGTGGCCAGTGATCAGTGATCCGTGGTCCGTGGTCCGTGGTCCGTGGTCAGAGGTCAGTGGTCAGAAAACACGAACCTGGGTGCCCCAGGTCCCACGCACTTGGGGACCCGGGAGGCCAGTTCTCCTGGCCGTGACGGCATGCGTGTTGTTGATGGCCGGGTGCCGGCAGGATATGCACAACGAGCCGAAAATGATTCCGCAGCGCGGATCGAGCTTTTTTGCCGACGGACGCGGCGCGCGCCCCCAGGTGCTGAATACGGTGGCGCGCGGCCAGTTGCGCCAGGACAGCTACTTCTATACCGGCGTTGTCGAGGGCGCCAACGGCTACCGCCAAGAGCAGGACCTGATGCCGTTTCCGGTGACCATGGAGGTGCTCCTGCGCGGCCAGGAGCGCTTCAACATCTACTGCACCCCCTGCCACTCGCGCGTGGGCAACGGCCTGGGAGAGATTGTGGACCGCGGCTATAAACCGGCGGCAAACCTGAACGACCAGGTGCGGCGCGCGCAGCCCATTTCGCACTACTTCTGGGTGATGACCCACGGCTACGGCGCCATGCCCGACTACTCGGCGCAGCTGACGCCCTCTGACCGCTGGGCGGTGGCGGCTTACATCCGCGCCCTGCAGCTGAGCCAGGCGGCTCCCGCGAGCACTGTGCCTTCAGGCGTGGAGATCCGGAGCCTGAAGAGCATTGCCGAAGAGGAGGGACACCCGGAATACGCGCAGCCCTGGGCGCTGCCGGAGACGGCGATCCAGGCGTACAAGCCCGTGGCCGGCGAAGGAAATCCCGCCATGGCTGCGGGCTATCCGGCGGACCCCAGGATTTCGATTCCCGCAAGCAAACCGGCCGCGCAGGCCGCTCATTAAGGACTGGAACGGAATGGCTCACGACTCGCACGCGGCATCGCACGGCAAAAGCCTCCCCGCCGAACTCGGGGCGCCGGCCTTTGTGGACGGCTGGAGAAACCGCGCCCTCCTCATCGGAGTGATCTTCTCGGGCGTTGCCGTCATTCTCGCCCTGATGGGCCAGTCGCTGGACCCGGAGCATCTCGGTTGGGATCATTTTCTGCGCGCCTGGCTGCTGGGCCTGATGGTGACCTTCGGCTTTGCGGTGGGCGGGCAGGCTCTGCTCATGGTGCAGTACTGCTCCGGCGGCAAGTGGGGATTGCTGCTGCGCCGGCCTCTCGAAGCCATGAGCGGCACGCTGCTGCTGGTGGTCGTCTACTGGGTGGTGCCCGTGGTCTTTATGCGGCGGCTCTACCTGTGGGCGCGATTCAGCAACGCACAGGCGGCGTTCCAAGCCGGGCTGATCACCCAGGAGCAGGCCCACTGCATCGAGTTCAAGCGGGCCATGCTGAACCCGGCCAACTACATCTGGGCCGGGCTGGTCTGCTTTGCCATCTGGGCGTTTTTCGCCTGGCGGCTCAATGGGCTCAGCGTGCGGCGCGACACCGAGGGGCCGGAAAGAACGCCCTACTGGATCAAGAAATTTGAAAACCTGTCGGGTCCCGGCATTGTGGTTTACGCGGTGACCATGACCGCGGTGTCGATTTACTGGGTCATGTCGATGGACGTGACCTGGTTCTCGACCGTATACGGACTGCTCTATCTGGTCGACCAGGGCTTCCAGGTGCTTGCGTTTGCCATCATCGTGGCCATCGCGCTCTCCAAGGCCGAGCCGTACAAGACCATCCTGCGCCAGACCGAGCAGCACGACCTGGGCAAGCTCGCGTTTGCCTTCGTCATGCTCAATATCTATCTCAACTTCGGGCAGTTCCTCATCATCTGGTCGGGCAACCTGCCCAACGAGATCAACTGGTACCTCGACCGCATCCGCGGCCACTGGGGCGTGATTATCACGCTCGACTTCATCTTCCACTGGCTGATTCCCTTCTCCATGCTGCTCTCGCGCGACATCAAGCGCAACAAGAAGCGGCTCACGCGGGTGTGCCAGTTCATGATCTTTGCCGTCGCCTTCAACCAGTTCTGGCTGATCGAGCCGAACTTCAAGGACGCAGCGCGCAACCTGCACTTCAGCTGGGGAATTCTGGAGTACGCGGCGGTGCCGGTGGCGATGGTTGCGTTCTGGGTAGCATTCTTCTGCACCCGGCTCAAGGGGCGCCCACTGGTTCAAGTCAACGATCCGCATCTCAAGGAGATTCTGGAGCCTGAACATGCCCACGCATAACGGAGACGGGCCGGAAGGCCGCAGGAACGAAGAGCCCAGAAACGCGGAGATCGACGCGTCACAGCTCTACGAGCGAACCGACGTCAGGGTCACGGGCATCCTGGTGTTCATGGTGGCCATGGCCATCTTTGTGGCGGTGACGGCCTTCGCCTGCTACGGGATCGGCAAGCTGCTGAACGCGGACATGAACCGGGAAGACGGGCCGGACAACAAGTGGACGAAGACGGTGGACATCCGCCAGCTGGGCGATATGCCCTCGGACCCGGAGATGCAGAACAAGATGGCGCAGATCACCCAGAACTTTCCCACGCCGCGGCTGCAACTGGACGACGGCAACCGGGACATTGCCGACCTGCATGCGCGGGAGGACATTCTGCTCGACCACTACACCTGGGTCGACCAGCCGCAGGGAACCGTGAGAATCCCCATCGAGCGGGCGATGGAAATTATTGCGAGGGCGGGATTGCCGGTAGCGCCGGCCGCCGAGACCCAGCCGCCCATGACCGGCGACAACCGCCCGGTGATCACCATGCCGCTGACCAACGGGTTTGCCCGCACCGCATTTGAGCAGAGCCAGGCGGCTGAGCAGGCGGCGAAGACGGCTCAGGGAGCGCAGTAAGCGGGGACGAGGGAATGAGGGAGTAGGGACTGAGGGACTGGCAGCGGTTGCGTAAATCCGGCTTTGAAAGGGCACGGCTTTAGCCGTGCCGCCAAAGGGAGCAAAATTTCCCGGCTTTAGCCCCTGAGGGACGGCTCCTTGGCAGACGAAAGAAATTTATGCAGCCGGTTCGAGGGGCTGAGGGACGCGAGGGCAAAGAAGAGGACATGACGCGGGTGAACAATACCGGGAGAAGATGCGACGTGACGGCGCGGATGGCCTTGGCGCTGGCTCTTTTCCTCGGCTGCTCGCTGGCGGCGGCGCAAGTGTCGAGCTACGGCGACAAGTCGGAGGGCGAGGCCAACAGCCAGCCGTCGGTGCTGAACGGGGTGGGCATCGACCAGCATCTCAACACGCCGCTGCCGCTCAACCTCGAGTTCACCGACGACCGCGGCAGCCAGGTTCCGCTGGGCGCGTATTTCGGCAGGAAGCCGGCGATTCTGGCCCTGGTTTATTACCAGTGCCCCATGCTCTGCTCGGAGGAACTGAACGGCCTTACCAGCGCGCTCCAGATGGTGCGCTACGTTCCCGGCAAGGACTTCAACATCATCGTGGTCAGCATCGATCCCGCGGAGGGCACGGACCTGGCGGCGGCCAGGAAGCAGACCTACCTCAAGCGGTATGGCCGTCCGGAGACCGCGGATGGCTGGCATTTCATGACCGGCACCCAGGCCAATATCGACGCGCTGGCGCGCGCCGTAGGCTTTCGCTACGTGAAGATACCGGGCCCCGACGGCAAGCTGACGCAATTTGCCCACGCCAGCTCCATCCAGATCGTCACTCCGGAAGGCAAGCTCGCGCAGTACTACATGGGGGTCGAATATTCGCCCAAGGATCTGCTGCTGGGACTGGACGAAGCCTCTTCGAACCGCATCGGCTCGCCGGTCGAAAACATTCTCACCTACTGCTATCACTACGACCCCAAGACCAACACCCATTCGCTGATCGTGGCGCGGGTGGTGCAGCTCGGGGGGCTCTTGACCATGGTGTTGCTGGGAGGATTCATGACGGTGATGTTTCGCCGCGACTACCGCCAGGAGCACGCGGCCGCAAGGGCAAATGACGGGACAGGGAAAAGGTGAACGGATAAAGGAATGAGCCACATCAGCCCAGTACTTTGGCAGTTTCTCGTCAAATGGTTGACGAACTTCTCGCTGTTTCCGCCGGAGGCGTCGAAGGTGGCGCCCGAGATGGACGCGCTCTATTTCTTCATGGTGCTCATCAGCCTGGTGGGGCTGACGGTGGTCATTCTGCTGATCGTGGGATTTTCCATTCTCTACAACCAGAAGCGCCATCCGGTGGCCACGCAGATCGAGGGCTCGACGCTGCTCGAAGCTACCTGGACCATCATTCCGCTGGGCCTGTTCCTGGTTACGTTTGTCTGGGGGGCGCTGCTTTACTTCCGCATCTACACGCCGCCGGCCAACGCCATGAACATCTACGTGGTGGGCAAGCAGTGGATGTGGAAGGTGGAGCATCCCGGCGGGCAGCATGAGATCGATGCCCTCCATGTTCCCACGGGCCGGCCGGTGCAGCTCACCATCATCTCCCAGGACGTGTTTCACAGCTTTTCCATTCCCGCTTTCCGGGTCAAGCGCGAGGCCATCCCCGGCCGGTATACGACGGTGTGGTTCGAAGCCACCGAGCCGGGCACCTACCATCTCTTCTGCACGCAATACTGCGGCACCAACCACTCGCAGATGATCGGCCAAGTGGTGGTGATGACGCCCGACGATTTCAGGAAGTGGCTGCAGGGCTCGACCAGCGGCAACTCGCTGGCGCAGGACGGAGAGCGGCTGTTTGCCAGCCTGAGCTGCAATGCCTGCCACAATTCGAGCGCCGACTCGCGCGGACCCAACCTGGTTGGCGTCTACGGCTCGCATCTTACGCTGGCGAGCGGGCAAACGATCACGGTGGACGACGCCTACCTGCGCCAGGCGATCCTCAATCCCGCAGAGCACGCGACGCAGGGTTACGCGCCCATCATGCCCACCTATCAAGGCCAGATCAGCGAGGAGGGAGTCTTCGCGCTGGTCGAATATCTGAAGCACCTCGACTCCGATTATCGTATTCAGCAAACCCTGAACACCACCGTATTGCCCGCCGACAACGAGGGCAGACCGGCGCCGGGAGCCAATGGGCCCAACACGCCGGGGGAGGTTAAACCATGAGCGCCGCCACCATCATCTCTCTTCCCGATCAGGGCACGGCCCGGATCCCGAAGATGAACTTCCTGACCAAGGAGAATGGCCTGCTGAGCTGGCTGCTGACCGGCGACCATAAGCGGATTGCTACGCTTTATCTCGTCTCCATTACCTTCTTCTTCTTTATCGGCGGGGCCCTCGCCGGGCTCATCCGCCTGGAGCTGCTCACGCCGCAAAACGACCTGATGGCCGCCGACACCTACAACAAGGTGTTTTCCATGCACGGCCTCATCATGGTGTTCTTCTTCCTGGTGCCCAGCGTGCCCGCCACCATCGGCAATTTCCTCATGCCCATGATGGTGGGGGCCAAGGACCTGGCGCTGCCCAAGATCAACCTGCTCAGCTGGTATCTCTACGTGATCGGCGGCATCATGATGCTCTACACCATGTGCAGCGGCGGCGTGGATACGGGCTGGACCTTCACCACTCCGCTCTCGACGCACTACCTGAACACGCACGTGGTCTCCGCCGCCATGGCGGTCTTTGTGGCCGGGTTCAGCTCCATTCTCACCGGGCTGAACTTTATTGTGACCATCCACAAGATGCGCTGCCCGGGCATGACCTGGTTCCGGCTGCCGCTGTTCGTCTGGTCGAACTATGCGGCCTCCATCCTCATGGTGCTGGGCACGCCGGTGCTGGCCATCACGCTGACGCTGGTGGCTCTCGAGCGCATCTTCCACATCGGCGTCTTCGATCCCGCCTTCGGCGGCGACCCGCTCTTGTTCCAGCACCTCTTCTGGTTCTATTCGCATCCGGCCGTCTACATCATGATTCTCCCCGGCTTCGGCGTCATCTCCGAGGTGGTTTCCACCTTCAGCCGCAAGCGCGTCTTCGGTTACACGGCGGTCGCCTTTTCTTCCGTGGCCATCGCCGTCTTCGGCTTTTTCGTCTGGGCCCACCACATGTTCATCATGGGCATTTCGAACTACGCCGCGCTGGTGTTTTCGCTGCTGACCATGCTGGTGGCCGTGCCCTCGGCTATCAAGATCTACAACTGGGCCTTCACCCTCTATAAAGGCTCCATCACCTTCGAGACGCCCATGCTGTACGCGCTCGGATTCATGGGCCTGTTTACCATCGGCGGGCTCACCGGCGTTTTTCTGGGCGCCACGGGAACCGATATTCACCTTACGGAGACATACTTCGTGGTCGCCCACTTCCATTTCGTCATGGTGGGCGGCATGCTGATGTCGTTCCTGGCTGGGATTCACTTCTGGTGGCCCAAGTGGACGGGGCGCATGTACCCGGAGAAGATCTCGCAGCTGGCGGCCCTGACCACCTTCATCGGCTTCAATCTGACCTTTTTCCCGCAGTTCATCCTGGGGACCCTGGGCATGCCGCGGCGCTATGCGGCCTACCCGCCGGAGTTCCAGGTGCTCAACGTATTCTCCACGGCGGGCGCCACGGTGCTGGGCATCGGGTATCTGCTGCCCATTCTCTATCTGACGTGGAGTCTCAAATACGGCGAGATTGCCGGCGACAATCCGTGGCAGGCTACGGGCCTCGAATGGCAGACGCAGTCGCCTCCGCTGACCGAGAACTTCCCTGAGATTCCCATCATGGATCACGAAGCCTATGACTATGAGTGGCTGGAACGCATGCAACGGAAAGAGGTAGCCAGTGTCTGACAGCACGGCCATTGCGCAGGGCGCAACGGCAGGCGCCGCCCAGGCCCACCATGGTGAGCACCCGCCCTATCAGCGCCATCACTTCGAGACCGTGGGCCAGCAGTTCGACGCCACCAACTTTGCCATGTGGCTCTTCCTGCTCACTGAAGTCATGTTCTTCGGCGGTCTCTTCACCTCTTACCTGATCATGCGCAACTGGTACTACCCGGCATTCGTGGAAGCGTCGCACCAGTTGAATATCGGCTGGGGCACGGCCAACACCACGGTGCTCATCATTTCCAGCTTCACCATGGCCATGGCCGTCTGGTCGGCGCAGATGCGGCGCAAGGGCGCGCTGCTCCTCTTCCTCGGCCTCACCTTCCTGCTGGGCATAGCCTTCCTCGGTATCAAGGGCATCGAGTATCACGAAAAGTGGGTGAAGCACCACGTGCCCGGGTTGAACTGGAGCGACTCCTCGTTCCTCAATCCCGCCTCCGACCCCGAAGTCCACAAGGACTATCCCGGCGACAAGCCGCTTGCTTCCGGGATGGCGCAGAAGACGGAGATGTACTTCTTTCTCTACTTCGCCAT
>JASHUF010000077.1 GCA_030040175.1 Acidobacteriaceae bacterium | reverse complement strand
GATGAGCCATAGGCATAGATGACGTTGTCCTGGATCAGCGAATGGCTGAGGCTCACGGCGGCGAACGCCGTCCAGTGCGGCGCCGGGTTCAGGTCGGCCCGCACCCCGCTGTTGAACGTGTCGTAGGTGTCCGGCGGACCCCACGCCTGCTCGCCCAGCATCGTTGAGGGATAAATTCGGTTGATGTCGGGCAGCGTGGTCCCGCCCAGCAGTTGGTACCCGCTGCCGTCGCGCTCCGTCTTGTGCTGGTATTCGAAGTCGCCTTTCAGAACCGCATTGGGCGTAATCTTCCAGTCGGCCGCGCCCGCGCCCACCGCACGCCATCCTGCGGTCCCATCCATGTACGTCTGGATTCTCTCGCCGGCCAGGTTCACGCGCGCGCCCACCTGCTGCCTCGCGCCAAAGAACCGGCCCAAATCCGTCGCCGCATAGGCCGTGCCCAGCTGATCGGTCGCCACATCCACGGCCTTGATGACCGCCGGCCGTTTGGTCACGTAATCGATCAACCCTCCGCCCGAAGCCACGCCGCTCTCCACTCCGGCCAATCCGTTCAGGAACTCGACGCTCTCCTTGTTTTCAAGCGGCACATCCTGCTCACCGGCAATCGTCATGCCGTTGACCTCGAGCCCCGTGGCCAGGTCGATGGGAAATCCGCGAATCTGGTAGTCGCCGTAGTAGCCCACCGGCACATAATCGTCTTCGACTGAAGCATCGTTCTGCACCACGTCGGAAAGCAGCCGCGCAATCTGGTTGCTCATCGCGTCGCGCGTCACCACCGTGGCCGAAAGAGGCGCCTCTTTGAGCGGTTCGGGGCTAAGCGTGCCCACCGTCACCGCCTCGGGCAGGTAATCGCTGTTTGCCTCTCCATGCACCACCACCGTGGTGGTCACCGGCGCGGGCCTTTGCGCGGCAGGCGGATTCTGCGCCGAAGTTCGGGAATCCGGCGCAACCTGACTTTGGGCGGAATCGCCCTGCGCCGGGACGGGACTCTGCGCGCGTGCATGCGCCGCAAGCCCCACACTCAAGGTCAGCGCCAGCGCACGACCTGCCCATCTGCTCGCTGCATGAAAAAGGAACGGCTGGCTTCGAACTGCGGCTGCGCGCATAGACTCCTCTGGCTTCCCGGTGCCTGAAACAAAGGAGCTTGCGCTGGAATGGAAGGAGATTCAGCCGCTCGGCTAAAGAAAACTTCCCACGCCGGTATTATCCGGATCGGGTTCGAGGGTATCATCTCAGCCCCGCATCAGCGGAGCACCCCTGTTTCAATTGTGTTTATTGAAGCACTCCGGCGCGAGATTTGCAAATCGGCGTCGCGCCGGCCGGGCTCCTGCGCGAAAAAACGCGGCGGTCTTCTTCCCGCTTGCCATAAGAGATTCCAAGTCCTTTCACAAGTGGTATTTAACTCGGTCTTCCGGAGACGGGAAATTCCTCCTTCGGCCTTGTTGCCTGCTTCTGCGTCAATTCATCTAAGGAGAAGGAATGGGGCAAGGCTGGACTCCAGCTCGATCCGACATCGGCACTCGCCTCAAGGAGTTAGGCAATGCAAAGCAAAGCATCCAAATTCGCTGCCTGGTTCGCAGCTGTGTCGTCGCTGCCCGCCATACCCGCCTTGGCTCAGTCTGAGAGCCATCAGGGACAGGGCCAGGCTATCGTGACTGTGCTCCCGAGCAAGGGCGCGCAGGCTCCCGCGGTTTCGCAACCGCAGTTGAGCGTCAAAGTCAACGGCAAAGAAGCGACCGTGACGCGCTGGCAGCAGTTCAACCCCAATTCTCCGGTTGAACTCGTTCTTCTCATTGACGGCGCGGCACGAACCAGCCTCAGTACGCAGATGAGCGATATCGAGAAGTTTGTGCAGACGCTGCCGCCCAACGTCAGCGCCACCATCGCCTACATGCAAAACGGAAGCGCCGATCTAACCGGACCGCTCACGACCGACCGCACGGAAACCCTGCGCGGGCTCCGCATTCCGACCGGAGGCGTTCCCGGCGTCAGCGCCAGCCCGTATTTCTGTCTTTCCAGCCTGGCGCAGCACTGGCCCTCAACCAATCGCCAGGCGCGGCGGGAAGTGGTCATGGTGACCGACGGCGTGGACTATTACGACGGCGCCCTGCACTACGATCCCGAGGATCCGTATCTTCAAGCCGCGATCTCCGACGCAGTTAAGGCGCAACTGGTCGTGTACTCCATTTACTGGCGTAACACCGGACGCCTGGATCAGACCCTGGCGGCCACCAACGCGGGCGAGAATCTGCTGGCCCAGCTCACCCATGCAACGGGCGGCTCCGACTATTGGATTGGCTACGGCGACCCGGTCAGCCTTCAGCCTTACTTCGAAGATATCGAGCACCGCCTGAGCAACCAGTATGAGCTCGGTTTCATGACGCCCTCGAACGGCAAGACACAGGTGGACACCTTCCGGCTGAAGGTAAATGCTCCGGGCGCCAAGGTTGACACCCCGGAGCAGGTTCTTGTCCTCGGTTCCGAGATCGCCGGAACCGAACAATAAGGCGCGTCTCTTCCTCTTCAATCCTCGGGCCGGCTTTTGCCGGTCCGGCGGGCGATGCGGGGCGTCGCCGGGCGCGACCCTTTGGAAGCGCCGCGATTTTTTGCGGCCGATCCGCCGTTCCACCGCGCTCGTGGGCTGCCTGCGAATCCCTGAACCTCCAACCGCTGTCCGGGAATCTATCCTGTATGCATTCGCTGGTTGCGCACCGGGCACAGGCTCGGAGCGCCAGTTAACTTCCTCGGCCATCCCCCAAAAAGTCTGACAAGAATCTCACAGGAGAAGACATTTGTCGGAGAACGAAGCCGCTTTACCCGCTCCAGCCGGGTTGACCCGCGCCTCTTCGGGCGCCCTGCCCGATCCGGCCGGCGCCATCGACAGCGCGCGCTGGAAGCCCAGGGTGAATCCCTGGCTGATCGCCATGACGGTGGCCCTGGCCGCGTTTATGGAGGTCCTCGATACCTCGATCGCCAACGTGGCTCTGCAGCACATCGCCGGCAGCCTGGGCGCCAGCACCGATGAGGCCACCTGGGTGCTCACCAGTTACCTGGTCTCGAACGCCATCGTGCTGCCGCTGGGCGGCTGGGCCTCCAACATCCTCGGCCGGCGCAATTTCTTCGTCCTGTGCATTGCCATCTTCACCACTGCCAGCTTTCTTTGCGGTGCGGCGCCCTCGCTGTCCATCCTGCTGCTTTGCCGCGTCCTTCAGGGCGCCGGCGGGGGCGGCCTGCAGCCCATGGCCCAGGCCATCATGGCCGACTCGTTCGAGCCCCACCAGCGCGGGCAGGCCTTCGCGCTTTACGGCCTGGTCGCCGTGCTCGCCCCCTCCATTGGTCCCACGCTCGGCGGCTGGATCACAGACAACTTCACCTGGCGCTGGATCTTTTACATCAACATTCCGGTCGGCATCCTCGCCTTCATTCTCGTTACCCGTCTGGTCGACGATCCGCCGTGGATCAAGCCTGACCGCTCCCTGCTCAAGAACATCGATTATCTCGGCCTGAGCTTCCTCACCCTGGCCATGGGCGGGATGCAGATCATGCTCGACAAGGGCGAAGAAAACGACTGGTTCGCCTCCGGCTTCATCCGCTTCTTCGCCGTCATGTTCGTCTGCGGCATGATCGGGCTCATTGTCTGGGAGTGGCATCGCAAGCAGCCGCTCATCAATCTCAAGCTTTTCCGCTTCAAGAACTTCGCCATCTGCTGCTTTCTCATGGCGCTGGTGGGAGGCGTGCTCAATGCCAACACCGTGCTGCAACCGGAGTTCACCCAGCAATTGCTGGGCTACACGGCCACCACCGCCGGTCTGGCTCTTACCGCGGGCGGCATCGCGCTGGTGATCGTCATGCCGCTGGCCGGCTTCGCCACCAGCAAAATTTCCGCCCGTACGCTCGCTGTTTGCGGCTTTATCCTCTTCGCCATTTCATTCCGCTATGCGGCCGTGGTCACCAATCTGCAGATGAGCTTCGCTGAGGCCTCCTGGCTGCGCGTGGTGCAGATGCTGCCCATCCCCTTCTGCTTCATCTCCATCACCAACGCCGCTTACGTCGGGTTGCCGAAGGAGCAAAGCAACCAGGTGGCGGGGCTGATCAATTTCGCGCGCAACATCGGCGGCAGCGTCCTCATCGCCATGACCAACGCGCAAGTCACCTCGCGCGCCATGTGGCACCAGCAGCATTTGCAGCAGAACATGTTGCCCACTTCCATCGGCTACCAGCTGCATCTTCGCGCGCTCACCGGATTTCTGGGCAACTCCTTCGGCTCCGCGAACGGCGCCGGCATGGCGCTGGCTTCCATCTATAACCAGCTCAACCAGCAGGCGCAGATGCAGGGGTACCAGGACGTTTACATGGAGCTCGCCTGGATGTCAGTCTGCCTCGTGTTGCTGGCCTTCCTTCTTAACAAGAATCGGCCGGGCGCAGGTCCCGGCGCGAGCGCCATGCATTAACGCGCCTTCCGCCTCCGTTCTTTAGGCGCAACGCCCGTCCCCAAGCTCCCCCTTGGAAAGCCACCGTGCCTCTTTGTGTTCCGGCTCACCTCCAATGGCTCATTTTTGGGCCTATAATGCGGGTCAGAAAAATCCAGACCAGTTTGGATGCCGGTTTTCTGACGTCCACGCGAGGAGGACTGCCATGTCGAAGCTGCTTCTGCTCGTTTTCGCGGGAACCGTGCTTGCCGTTACGTTAGAGACCGGCCGCGCTCAGGCCCAGAGCGGACAGGCGCCCGCACCGGCTCAGTCCCAACCCGCGTTACCGACTCCTGCTCCGGCCATGGCGCCCATGCAGGCCATCACACCCGCGCCGGCCACCTATCCTAAAAACCCCGTCAAGCCGACGGCCGAATCCCAGACGAAAGCCAAGAATCTTTATGAGATTGACTGCGCCATGTGCCACGGCGATAACGGCAACGGCAAGAGTGACCTGGCCACCAGTATGGAGCTCACCCTCTCTGACTGGACTGACCCCAAGGTCCTCGCCGGCCGCGAAGACGGAGAACTCTTCCTGATCATCCGCAACGGCAAAGACAAGATGCCGCCGGAAGAGAGCGGCCGCGCCAGCGACGAGGCCGTTTGGAACCTTGTTTTCTATATCCGTAGTTTCTCGAAGCCCGGCGTGGGTACTCCGTCCAGCGCATCGAAATAAGGGTTCGTCCTG
Source organism: Acidobacteriaceae bacterium (assembly GCA_030040175.1). GTDB lineage: Bacteria > Acidobacteriota > Terriglobia > Terriglobales > Acidobacteriaceae > Telmatobacter. The sequence continues at coordinate 11,652 of JASHUF010000077.1, read as the reverse complement.
CTCCAGGCCATTGCCTAGGGGACTCGGATTCCGCGTTCCCGTGCGCAGGACGCCAGTGCCTCCCTTGATATCGCCTCAAAATACGAAGGCGCCAAGAACCGAAGTCCCTGGCGCCTAAGATGTGGTGACCTTGCAGGTCAATCGGACTCACTTCCTGCGTCTAGGCTCACAACCTGCCTACGGCTTTTGGCCGTCTGCGCCGCTGTTCGCCCGTCTGGCGCGTCCGCCTCCGGCTTGCACCGGCTGCTGCGCACTTCCAGCTCACGTCGCAGGGCTATCCCCCGACTCTCTTCGGAAGCTACGCCCTCCAGCAGTGCCTTCCAACCCCACCCTCGGCTTGCGCCGCGAATCGGATCTTCCGACCCTGCCTCCGATAGGTCCTCCGGCTTTCACCGGACGCGCTATCTTCCAGCTACTCCGTTGGACCGGCTACCGGCTTGCGCCGACGCCTTCTTCCCTCGGTACGACTGAAGCGGTACCCACGGCTTTCACCGGACGTCGCATCTCCAGCCTTCACTGGCGGCCGGCTTCTGTCTTTCGCCAGAAGCCTGATCCTTCGAGTTTCCCCGGCCTACTAACCTCCGGCTTGCGCCGATTGCCGTCTCTTCCGGTTCTGCTCGCCTGACTAGCCTCGAGTCTCACGGAATCTTGATCCTTCGGTACGTCCGGCGGCTCGCTTCCGGCTTGCGCCGGGTGTTATGCCCTCCGGAACGTCCAGTTTCGATCCTGCCGGCTCGCACCGGCGCTCTCTCCCCTGGCCAGACCTATGATGAACTTTCGATTTCGCCCGGACCTTGCATCGCCGGATGAACCGTCGATGAGTATCCAGCCTCCACCGTCCATTGCACCTCCGGATGCGCCGGCGTTGCACTTCGGGCTATCAACCCTCCGTCCAACTCCCTCGCGGCCAGCAACCAACCTCCGGCTTGCGCCGGCTATTATGTCCTCTGGCCTGTCTGGTTCCTGCGGCCTCCGACTCGCATCGTCTGCCGCGTCCCCAGTCACTCCGGCAATCAACTCCCGATTCCCTACTGGGTCATCAGTTAAAGAGACATTACTTCCGGCCAAGTTGTGGATGCAAGTGCAAATCACTCTGAATCCTGTGGATTTCACCAGCCGTGGTGCAGCTTTCGCAGCCATGCGCTTTCCATGCACCTTGGCTGATGCATTCACCCTTCAGCTCCGCGAAATTCTCGAGAATATGCCATCGGGCTCGCGCGCAATCGCCCGGAACCGGGGTGCATGGTTCCCCCCGGCGCTCGGCGCGCGTCCAGGCCGATCTGTGCATGCGCCAACAAGAGACTGCGCTAAACTCGCCGCATGACCTTCGACGATCTGCAGACTCTGCTCGACTACAACTACTGGGCGCGCGACCGCGTGCTCGAAGCCGTCTCCGCGCTTACGCTGGAGCAGTTCACGCGACCGCTCGGCTCCAGCTTCAGCTCAGTGCGCGATACCATCGCCCACATCTGCGATGCCGAATCCATCTGGCTCGCGCGCTGGAGCGGCGGGCAGCCTGCGGGCCTTCGGCCGCCGGACCGCATCGCCGACGTTGCCGCCGCGCGCCGCGAATGGTCCGAGCTTGAAACCGGAATGCGCACCTTCCTGGTTCATCTCGGCCCCGAAGGCATAACCCGCTCCATCGAGTACCGGGACCTCCGCGGCAACGCGCGCTCGCACCCCTTCTGGCAGATGCTGCAGCACGTCGTCAACCATGGCAGCTACCATCGCGGGCAGGTAACCACCATGCTGCGCCAGTTGAGTGCGCAGCCTGCGAAGCCCATGGACCTCATCGCCTATTACCGGGACCAGCAGGAACCGTCGTAGCGCCCGCGGCACCGCCGCGGCGCACCATCGCGCTGAGATAAAGCGCGCTACACCCGCCGGAGCAGGCGTTCCTTCACTGCGCGGGCAGCCTGTGCACGCCGACGAGCACATCGGCGATCCGTTTGTAGGCATCGGCGCGGATGAATTCGATCGCCTCCCATTTCTTCTTCTGGCTCACGTAGAGCTGCTCCAGCTTCATCTCGTCGCGCACGATCTCCAAAACCCGCGCGTAGTCTTCCAGCTTTTCCCTCTCCGTCATTGGCCGATTGTAGCGCGATCCACGCACACGGGCGCCGCCGCGGACCGGGGCGAACCATCCCACTTCGCTGCGCTCAAAGGCGCGAGCGCGGCCTGAGCCGGGCACTTGAATCAGAACGGATCGAGGAATGGCGGCCAGGGACGGGCCCCGCGCGGGAATCAGAGGTTCCGGCCTTCGACAGCACCGGCGCGTGGCTGCTGAATTTCTTCAGGCTTCGATGGAAGACATAGTGCCGGCGCCGTCAAGGAGCGGAAACCAAGCGCAGAAGGGCGACGCCGTGATCGGGAACCTCGGCAGACAATGACTGATCTACGGCTCCGAGCGGTTTCTGGCGCCAAAGATCGCGTACCTTCCAACGGCCGTTTAAGCCCAAGTCCGCCAGGGTCACGCTGATACTACGCGGCTCTTCGCCCAGGTTGAAGAGCCCCACCGCGACGGAGCCATCCTCGAGCGGTTTCTCCAATATGTAATCCGTTGACGAATGGCGCACCACGCGCGCTTGCCATCCCAGGGCATCCTGATCGATGTCGATCACTTCGCTGTTGCACAAGATGCCCAGCGTAAAGTCGTCGAGCTGAGACATGTCCCCGCCGAAGAACAAGGGGGCATCCATCATCACCCACAGCGACATATAACTATATTGTTCGTTCGCGCTAAGAGATGTGGGCGTTGGCTTTGGCGGCTCGACGGACCAGTCGATGGCTTTTCCGGCAACAGACCACTTGAGGATGGTGTCGCCTACGGCGCCAATCAGGAGATAGTCCGGGTCGTTCCAATGCCCGGGACCGGCATAGGTGGCGTGGTCCTCGTTCGCGAACGCAATGCTGTAAAAAGCAGGCAGACCATCGGCTGCGCGGGCGGCGCCCAGGTCACCTGTAGTCCTCCAGGAGTTACCTCCGGCATCCGCCGCCCAGGTCCAAGCATCGCCAAAGCCGTACTGGCAGATGTTCAAGAAAATGTCGCGGTCCTGTTTCTTAAGGATCGCGCCCATCAGGTCGTAGGGCTTGCGGTAGTCGGATATGGTGGGTTTTTGCGGGGCTATGCGCCCATACGAACACCAGTCGTATTTCAGAAGATCGAAGCCCCACTCCGCGAAGGTCCGCGCGTCCATTTCCTCGTGTCCATACGATCCGGTGAAGCCGGCGCAGTCCAACGGACCGGGAGATGTGTACAAACCGGCCTTCAGGCCCTTTGCGTGGATATAGGCAGCCATCGCGGCCATGTCCTGAAAGCGGCCGTTGGGCAGAATCGCCCCGCGCGAGTCGCGAGCCACCCCGCCCATGCCCGGATCTTTGGCGCCCGGCATTACCGTCCAACCGTCGTCGACATCCACATATTGGTAACCAAAATCGGCCATGCCGCTGGAGATCATGATGTCGGCGGCTTGCTTGACGTTTGCCGCCGTCGAATAACCGAATCTGGTGTACCACGTATTCCAACCCATCGGAGGAGTAAGCGCCAGGGTGTCACCCACCACAAGCCGGAATATCCTGGAGGAGCTACCCTTCGCGTTAGAAGCCAGCAGGGTGATGGCGTAGACACCGCGCTTGTCTGGGACCTGTCCGGTGATGATGCCCGTGCGGAGATCCAGGTGCAACAACCGCGGCAGTCCTTTGGCCGCAAAGCGAATGGGCCGCTCGCCGGTACATGGAATCCGGTAAAGGAAGGGATGACCCGGGCGAGCCCCATACACAGTGGGTCCGTTGATTTTGGCAGACGGTGAGGGCTTGGGGGTAAGTATCGGCCGGGAATCGGCAGCGGGAACGCTCTGCCCCGCCAAAAATGGCGAGAAGAACGAGATCACCAGGGACAGCGGAATCAAACACTGCGCGCAGCGTATCCGATTACCCCGTTTGGGATGTGCCCAATCCAACGGTTCAGGAGCAAGAAACGATCGCATAGCCAGGATCTCCCACAAGGCGGAATCCACGAAGCTCTTTTGTGAGCATCGCCCTCATACACATTTACCCGCCCGAAGATGAGCCCGGCGCCGGAAAACACCCACGACATCCACACCCATGGCGGCCGTTAGATCTTACTCTACCAATTCTGTGGCGCCACTCTGCGCGAAATCAGAGGCGGGGCCTGTCGATTCGCGGAGCACGAGTTGCGGGTCAATCACGATTTCGCGGCGATTGGAATCCGGCCTCACCGGGTTACAGAGGTGTTGAAACAGATGTTCCGCGATTTGTTCACGGGAGATATTCACCGTTGTCAGACCGGGGCTGAACGCTTCAGCAAACTCAATATCATCGAAGCCTGTGACCGACACTTCAGCGGGCACCGCGATGCCGCGCTCGCGCATTTCCTTCAAAACTCCGAGCGCGACAACGTCATTGACGCATACGATTGCTGTGGGCCGAAAACCGGAGGCGATGATGTCCCGGGCCGCTTGCCGGCCGCCGGCGATGCTGTCCGAGTCGGTAAATGTCAGCGACTCCACCTTCGACTCAAATTGCTTGACTCCTTCCAGGAAGGCGGACGAGCGTTCAGTGATGCTTTCCAACGACGCGTGATGGCCGACAAATACCATGCGCCGGTGGCCCAGCGAAGTCAGGTAGGCGAGCACTTTGTCCATACCCTTACGGCAGTTGACCTTAATGTTTGTGAATTCTGTTCCCGGCGTATCGACACCGGAAAACACCGCGCGTATCTTGGCGCGGGCCAGCTGGGCGATGAGGGCTTCATCCATTTCCGACACCACCACGGCGAGACCGGCGACGCGCCGCTCCAGCATCATTCGTAAACTAGCGGCCAGCCGGTCAGATTTGTAGTCGGTGTTGGCCAGCAGCAATTCGTATCCCTGCTCGTGCGCGCGTGATTCAATTCCGCGGAAGATATCGAGGAAATAAGGGTTGGCTATGTTGGAGACGACCACTCCGAAGGTGCGATTCGTTGCGGCGAAGAGCGCCCGCGCATTCGCGTTGGGATAGTAGGCTGCCTCTTCAATCACGCCCAGCACACGCTTGCGGGTCCTATAGCTGAGTAACTCGGGGGTGTTGAGTGCCCGAGATACCGTGGACGGCGACACGCCGGCCCGTTTTGCCACTTCGCGAACATTCATGGCGCCTCGATCTGCGATTGGCGAAGGCCTGCGGCCACAATGCCGGTACAAGCCGCAGCGACCATACAAATGGCGAAAACCGCGAAATTGAGATCCACACCTGACATCATACGGTTTTGTCCTGTTCGAGCGCTCTTCGATCGAAAACAACAGGATTCAGAGGACCGGCAGCCAATTCCCCAGGAGGAATATCGTTGAGCCAGCGGCTCAGATCGCGTTGCCGGCTGGAGTTATCGGGCACAGACACACGCGCGCCATCGGCAAACCAGATGACCGTCATCACTTCTCGCGTTTGACTCGTGCAGTTGCCGGGTGCACCGTGCAGCGTCCATCCGAAGTGGAAACTTGCGTCCCCTGCGTGCAGGGAGGGACATTGCTCAACGCGAAAGCCCCGCTTACGGATGAAGGTCTCGAATTGCGCCTCGGACGCATCGCCGATCGGGGCGTCTCCCAGGTAGCCCAGCAGGTGCGAACCGCAGGCGAAGCGCATGGTGCCCATCTCCGCCGTAACATCCACGAGCGGCATCCACATGGTGACCGTGCTGGCCGTATCCAGTGGCCAGTAGTGCTGGTCCTGGTGCCAGGGGGTAATGCCGCCGCCTGGTTCCTTGATGAGCGCCTGGTCGTGATAGATGCGGACAGCCTCGACGCCCAGCAGGTCCGCGGCGATGCGCGCAAAGCGGGGCGAGGTTACGAAGCGGCAGACCTCGGCGTCGCAAGCCCACAGGTTAAGCCCCTTCAAGAAGGCCTTTCCGTAGGTGTCGCGCTGCTCGAGCGGCACCGCCTGCTGGCCGTGCTCGTTGCGCGCATCCAGAATCGCCGGTCGCCAGGCAGCGATTTCTTCGGCGCTGGCAACACGCGGCAACACGATAAAGCCATCGCGGCGAAAACACTCGACCTGCTCATTGGAGACAACATACTTCCCATCAAGTTTCGGCAGATTCACGAATTGACCTCCTGCCACTTCTCTTCCACGAACCCGGCTCCATCCGCGGCTTCCACGGCATAGACAATGGGCTCGATGCCTGTGGCCTTCCGGTACTCCAAACAGACCGCGTTGGAGAATGCGGCCACTGATCGGGTGTCCACAAACGCTGCCATGCAGCCGCCAAAACCGGCGCCGGCCTGACGCGCCCCAATCGCCCCAGGAGCAGCGAGCATGGCATCGACCATCATCTTCATGGGGAATGTCACAATCTCATACAGTTCCGTTGCGCCGCGGAACGACTCGGCACAAAGCGCGACAATCTGTTCCCGATCTCCGCGGGCAAGAGCGTTTTCCAGGCGGAGAACGCGCTCATTCTCCTCGAGGATGAAGCGGCAGCGGCGCGCAGCTCGCGCAGACAGTGCATCCGACACGCTGTCAAGTTGTTTGAGGCTGGCATAGCGCAAGGCCGGAACGCCCATGAGCTTCGCCCCTAACTCGCAGTCGGCGCGGCGCATTCCGTATTCCGAGCCGGCCAATTCGCGTCGCGCGCGGGTATCGCAAATCACGACGGAAATATCGTCTGGCAGCCGGACTGGCCGGCTGGAAAGGTCCTTGCAATCGAGCAGCAGTGCGCAGCCGGCGCGGCCGGCGCAGGAAGTATATTGATCCAGAATCCCGCAACTGACGCCGGCAAACTCGTTTTCGGCGCGCTGGCATATTTGCGCCATTCGCACGGGGTCGAGCTGCCGGCCGCCAAGGCTTTGGAAAAGTACCGCCGCGGCACACTCCAGCGCAGCTGAGGAACTGAGCCCGCTGCCCAGCGGGATCACGGTTTCGATAACGGCCTCCAGGCCGGTCAATGCAAAGCCTTCTTGCAGCAGGACCGAGGCTACACCGCGAATGTAGTTGCCCCAATAACCTCGTCCTGCCCGCTCAACCGAATCGATGGTGAAGCAGTCTTCCGCATCCATGGCCAGAGAATGCAGCCTTACCATGCCGTCGTGCCTGGCTCGCCCGGCGATGACGGTATCGCGGCTGATGGGGAGCGTGAGCACGTAGCCGAGATTGTAGTCAGTGTGGCTGCCCATCAGGTCGACGCGGCCAGGGGCACGCGCCCAAAGATCCGGCGAGCCGCCGAACTTTTCAGCGAAGGCTGTAAGGATGCGGTCTCTCCGCTCGTTCACGATGGAAGCCTCTCCTGCATGGTGTCATCGCCCGCCATCGGGATATCCGTCGGCAGGGGGTGAGACGGGCCTAGCAGCAGGCCCATGCCGTCTGGAGCCAGGCTGTGAATGCATGCATCGGTTGCAGCGCTAATCTCGCCGTGCACACCACGCGGCAGAACGCATTGAGTTGAAATGCCACCGCAGAAACTTGATCGGTCGCCGAACTCCCTATAGAGCCATTTGCGGTCGAGGGCCTCTGGTTGCACCGGATTGAGGGTAGTCATGCCAAGCTCCACACGATCGGGAAAAATTGCGCAAATGCCGCCATTGGAATGCAGAATCACGGGCAGACCGGCATCGCGGAATGGAACCAACAGCCGGGCCAGCCGTAGCTTGATAAACCGGCGCCGCATTGGTGCCGAAAACAACCACGACCGCTGGGCGCCTTGGTTGTCGCCGAAATTTCCCCCGTCACGCCGGCCGCAATGAACCGATGGACGAGCACAACCTGAATCTCGGTGATGAGGTCAAGGATGCCTTCGACCCATTCGGGGCCTTCGCCCAGATCCCGGAGAAAGGCTTCGAAGCTGCGCAGGGACCGGGCTCGCTCGAACAGGCACATCCCCAGGTCCGGAATCACAAATTGGGAGCCGTTGTCTGCGGCCATGCGGCGTTTCGCTTCATCCGGAAGATCCGGTTCGGATGAGTCCGGCCAAGGGAAGGTCGCCGAATCTTCCGCGGCCGCCATGGGAGCGAAGGTGTGAACATCGCCCTGCGATTCTGCGCTCCATCCCGGGCCCCACCCGTCGATGGCGGTTTTGCCGTCGTCGCTTAAGCGGACCGGATCATGCAGATCCACGCAAAGCAAGTGGTTTCCGCGGACATCCTGCAATTGCGCCACGGACACGCCGCAGTATGCTGCGACCCGCTTTGCCGCGGGCAGTGTCCCGTTGACCTGGATCGGGAAGCGGTCGACCGATTGGCGCGCGCGGGCGCGCCGGGTTCTTTTGCGGCAGGTATATCTTGGCAGTTTATGAAACATGTTTCATCAATTATGCGTAGTATACTGACCTTGAATCACCTGTGTCAAGCGCAGGTTGAGTGCAATAGGAGATTAGATTTTGCAATATTTGTGTAATATGTTTCATCACGCAGCCGGATTACGGCTGGCCCACCGACTGCACTCAAGCCTTAAACCGAAAAACCCCATTCAGTCGCATCGCGGGCTGGCCTACGATCTTGGCCCGTCGGGCATTTGCGTTAACGCCGTGCTCCCTGGAGCTATCGTCATGGAATGCCAGAAGCGCCTTTGGTATACGCCGGAGCGCTAACGCATTTTCTGAGTAGCTGTATCCCGAAGACGGAAGGCAGAGTCGACGCGACCAACAGGGAGCGGCGACCTTACGAGGAAATGAAAAGGACACAGTAACTCAGAAAATGCCGTAGAACTGGTTGCATCAATAGCCCATGGCGATGAGAAAACGCCCCGCAGGGGCTAAAGCCCGCGATTTTGTTGGCGCTTATCGCACGACTCAAGAGCTTGCTGAAAAAAGGGTATGGAGGAGTCTTGTATCAGGGCATGGCTTCAGCCGTGCCGCAAAAGCTGCGCAAAATCAACGCGCGGCTTTAGCCGCTGAGGGACGTTTTTCGCTTCGGTCCTTGCCAACTGCCTTTTTTCAGCAAGCTCTCAAGTCGCGCCCTTTCAAAACACCATTTGTGCAACCAGCGCTAATTCCCTATAGGTGACTCAGTAAATTGAGCCCGCGAGCGAGGGACTTTGTTCGTTCGGTCTTTTCGATGGCGCCGATATGCACTTCCATCCGTCTGATCTCTTCCTCGGCAGCAATCAGCGACGATCTCCATGGGGTCGCATCCAAATCGTAAATCGCCGCATCGATTGATTTGTCCGGCAGTTCCTTTGCAATCCAGGCACCGATACAGCCTTGGGCTCCCATCCCGAATACGCGCACGAATGATTCCTCTGGACAGCCATATCAAAAAATCTCGTCGGATTGAGTCACCGGTAATGAACAGCATACTTTTCCGGCGGAATTGATGAGATCGAGACTCTCACGGCTCACGCAAATGTCGGAAACCGAATCGGTTCCTTCCGGAACCTGCCCCAGAAACATTACGTAACTGACCGTCCGGCTTCCCTTTGCCGGGATGCGCATAAGTGTCGGGGCGCCAAAAATCGCACCATCATGGTAGGTTTCATCGCGCGTCCGCGGCAACGCGCTGGTCCCGAACTCCAGACCGCGTGTTTGTTCGCGGCGGTCCCAAGGCGGCGCGCAGCGAGCGCGGTTTTCTTCCCACAACACAATCCAGGGAAAATCGGTTCGGGGAAAGCAGTAGCCAAATGCCACGGAACTTCTTGTGTCAATCGCACACACGAAGCCGTACTTGCGGTTCGGCGGAACCTGCACCCCTACGACGAATCCTTTCCCTTCCGTGATAAGCACCCGGCGCAGATCAGTTCGGTTCCCGTCGAGTCGGGGTGCGAAGGGCCACATGAACTCGGCCCCGGAGGCCAGAAGTTCAGCTCCCTCGTATCCGCTCGGATGCGTTATGCTGCGCGCGCCAGACAGCTCCACGATGCATGAATCGTAGCCGAGAAACGGCGGACCCAGCGTTGCATGCTGCTGCCACTGAATGAACTGGTCAACGCGGCGCTCGTTCTGTACAGTTTCGCGAATCGCAACCACAGACTCGTCTGCCCGCAAAGTCAGGTCGCGTCTAAAGAACAAAGCTGCGGCGGGAAGATGAACGGAGAATCGCAAAACCCTCTCGTTTGCTTTCTTGACGAACGATGCTTTCCAGGCACTTACTCCTGCTTCACCGTGCAGCACTGCCCCCAATCGGACTTCATCGGTTGAGGGTGGTCCGAAGAGATCAAGGCAAAGAGTATGGCCGGCGATGCAGCTCAACAGCTTCCCGCTCTCGGGAGAACCGAAGGTCCGCCCATCGCGGGCTGGCCGAAACTGGCCAGGCTCGCGAATCTTCCATTGCGGAATCCAAAACGGATTGGTGGACGGCGCATGGCAAAAATGAAGATCGACAATCTGCCCGCCGTGCACGAGATGGGTCAGTTGAATCAAGCCATTCTTCAGCACACAAGCTGCTCGGCCCTTCCAGTACGTTCGTTCGCATTGCGGTTTAGATTTGATCATTCTTGGTGCCTTTCACCCCGCCGGATCGCGCAAAGCTTCGATAGCGCATCTGAGGATGACAGATCGTTCCTTAGAAATTGGCGAACGACGCTGGCAGTCCACGTCCGTTCCCCGCCATACCCTGAAAAGCGCAGGCTAAGTTTGTCGTTCCCAAGTTCGCGGAGGGGTGATCCGAAAACGGTTGGGAGTGAGCCGGTATCCAGATTCTTCCAGCTTGGCAACATGGAGGCTGGCCGAAATTCGCGCTCCAATATTTTTCAGGAAGACGGTTACGGGCCCTTGGCTAGGAAACCTTTTCGAAACGAAATTTTGGCAGCATGAGCCAATGTGCAGAACGTTTTGATGCCTGCGCGACGGCAATGGTCCACCGAGGCGCTCGTCACCTTGATGCATCTTTTGTGGCGCTCCATACATTCATCAATTTCTTTTTTCGTCAAAACAGTCTATCACAATTTACTTTTTGCTTGACAAGAGACCTGTCCATGACCTATCACTTCAAACGGGATAGGAGAGGCCTTCATCCCCCGAAGATGACATGGATCTTGTCGATTGCATTCAATCGGCCAAGGTTGGGTGTGGTGTCCGCACAGTCGAGCGGACGCTATCCCATGGCGAATGAAACCATCATTCGTAAACGAGAAAATCCCCATTCGTACAACCACAGCAAGCTGCCGACCGTAATCATGAGATTTGAGGGACGCTTCAATAGCAGACGACGATTGCGAGAGGACGGGCTTCGGGTATTGGTATATCCATTGTTGAGCGTCTGATTGCCGAAGGTGCAGGTGTCAGCGTCGATTCAGTCAGCCAGGGGAGGTGTCAGCTTTTATTCGCTGGCTGGCATCTTGCGAGTGTTCATTCAGCACCGGGACCGTATTCGACATATCTGGCGGAAGGGTTACTTATTTGGGGGGCTTCAGTTTGGGCAATCGTCATCAGCGAAAAGCCCTCGGGAGGATGGATGAAGCGAATTTTCGCCATCGTGATGCTATTGGGCTCGGTGTGTCCTCTCACACTTGCTCAGGATTACTCGAAAGTTACGCCTCCACAGCCCAAAAGCACTTTGATTTCCTCGGTCATTTGGGACGCTCATCGCTTCCATAAAGCTGACGGTGATATCTGGCCTCTAACTTGGGCGGCGGACGACAATCTATATGGCGCTGCGGGCGACAATCAAGACAGTCCAATGAATGTCTGGAAGATTGTCAGAGAGGGCAACCCGGATTTGTGGTTCTTCT
>JASHUF010000001.1 GCA_030040175.1 Acidobacteriaceae bacterium | reverse complement strand
CGCGCGCGGGCGAGGGCAGTGATGCGGTTGCGAAGGCGAGGGCCAGCGCACAGGCAAGAAGCGGAGCCGGGAAGGCGAGCCCCGCAAGGCGCGAATCGATGCGGCGAAAAGGAAACATGCTGCCGTTGAGTCTACTAGACGGCAGGCGCCTCCATCTATCTTCGCCGGCGCTTGAAACCGGAGCCGATTGCCTGAACGGGCTTGTAAAAGGGCACCGCTTTTGATGGCGCGGAGAAACCAAGCGTGGAAGGAGTTTTGTAACAGGGCACGAGTTTACTCGTGCCGCCAAGGCCCGCATTGAGCTTTGGGGCTTCAGCCCCTGAGGGAATTTATTTCATGAACTCGATCCATTTACACAGCCAGTTCTAAGCGGCTTGCGCGCGCGACCCCACGCCAGCGCAACAACGGAGCAGGGTCTGTGTCTATACCCCACAACGAGCCGGATATCCAATCCGGCAGGAAATGAGGAGAACGATGCAACGGAAATACCTTTCCATCGCGATTGGATTGTTCCTGTCTGCAGGCCTCGCGATGGCGCAAGCGCCTGCCCAGAACCAGACTGACCAGCCCGCTGCCGCGCAGGACGCGCAGCCGCAGCCGCTGGCCGGAGAAAACGCGCCGCCGCAACCGGGCCAGCGGGCGCATGCCCACAACCCCGCGCGCGCAGCCCATCGCCTGGGCCGGCAACTGGGGCTCACGCAGGAGCAGGTGGCGCAGATCAAGCCCATCCTGGCCAACCGCCAGCAGCAGATGGCCGGCCTGCGCGCCGATACCATGCTCACGCCGCAGGACCGCAGAACCAGGGCGCGCGGCATCCGGCAGGAGAGCCGCACGCAGATTGAAGCGCTGCTCACCGACACTGAGAAACAGCAGTACGAGCAGATGCTCGCCAACCGGCGCGCGCAGCACGCGCAGCACAACGGCCAACCGCAGGCGCAATAATACGGCGTAGCCTGCATCGAGGCGATCCCCGGTCTCCACAAACGAGAGACCGGGGGCACCCTCACCTCGATAGAATTCCTATCGAGATCGGGGCCACCGGCCGTGCAGCTATCAGTTGGGCAGAGTGAATTCACGCCCGGAGGTTCCTGCCACGCAACAGGGCCAAAACCATACCAGCTGCCAACCTTGCCCAATACCTTCCGCGCGTAGAATGAATAGCAACATTCGCATTGCTGTTTGCACCTTCACGGTCGGTTGGTGCGTCAAGGGGCTTTTGCGGTGATTTGAGCAGCGCAAGCGAGTCTTCGATTCTGGCTGCGTAGGATTTCGGGGGGGCAATGCATTGTGCGCCGGTATCGTCGTACTCGTCTCTGATTCGTGTGCGTGTCGTTGCAAGATCTATGTACACATCGCGTCTGGTCAATTGTGCCGCTGCAACATTTCTGGCCGTCGTTGCTATCGCCGCATGCAGCTTCGCAGCAGCGCAGACAACGGCTCCGAACGAATGGACATGGGTAGGCGGAAGCGGTACAGTAACCAGCGGGGAAAGCCAGCCGGGTGTCTATGGAACCTTGGGAACACCTGCGTCCGGCAACATTCCCGGCGGACGAGACAGCGCCGCGACCTGGACCGACAGCAGCGGCAATTTCTGGCTCTTCGGAGGCGAGGGCGCCGACGCCAACGGAAACTTCGGCCAGCTGAACGATCTTTGGGAGTTCAACCGAGCCGCCATGCAGTGGGCGTGGATGGGCGGAAGCAGCACCTTGCCGGCAAGTTGCGCAGGCAGCGCCACCGTTGCATGTGGACCGCCGGGAAGCTACGGAACCCTCGGCGCTGCTGCTACTGCGAACGTTCCCGGCGGCCGAAGCAGTGCGGCGACCTGGACCGACAGCAGCGGCAATTTCTGGCTCTTCGGAGGCGAAGGCTTTGACGCCAGCGGAAACCTCGGTACACTGGACGACCTCTGGACGTTCAATCCCATTAGCAAGGAGTGGGCCTGGATAAGCGGAAGCAGCACGGTAGCCGGAGCTTGCTACGACCATGACAGCTACGGGTACAACTGCGTGGGCGAGCCTGGAGTTTATGGTAACCTTGGGGTTTCTGCTTCTGGAAACGCTCCCGGGGGGCGTTGGGAGCCCACAACCTGGGTGGACGCAGACGGCCAATTCTGGCTCTACGGGGGTCAAGGCTTCGATAGCCAGGGAAACTACGGACATTTGGATGACATGTGGGAGTTCAGCCCCACTACCAATGAGTGGACGTGGATGAGCGGAAGCAATGTCTTGCCCGCCGTTTGTGAATCCGCTGATCTCTATACAAGTCTTTGCGGCTGGCCTGCTGTCTACGGCGCGCTCGGTCAGCCCGCGCCGGGTGTCAGCCCCGGAAGCCGCGATGGTGCCCTGGGTTGGACCGACAGCAACGGCAACTTCTGGCTCTTCGGAGGGATGGGCTCGGTCTATTGGGAGGAGCGCGATTTCTCAGCGATCGATCAGTACGATCTGTGGGAATTCAACCCTTCCACCGAGCAATGGACATGGATGAGCGGAAACAGTACTTCGATCTGCTGGGAGGCAGACTCGGCGGCTTGGTGCGGACAGGACGGCATCTTTGGCACTCTGGGAACTCCAGCCATCGGCAACATTCCTCCCAGCCGCAACACTGCCGCCACCTGGGTTGACACCACCGGCAATCTCTGGCTCTTTGGCGGGCTGCAAGGACAAACAACGTATCCGGAGTATTTCAGTTCAGATTTATGCAACGACGTTTGGGAGTTCGATCCGTCCACGAATGAGTGGGCATGGATGAACGGAAACACCGATCAATTGGCGTCTTATGGCACTTGTGATAATGCAATGGGATCTTGGGGTGCGCTAGGAACGCCCGCAGCCACCAACATCCCGTCCGGGAGATCCGGATCTGCCAGATGGACCGATGATGGCGGCAATCTCTGGGTTTTTGGAGGGTTAGCGTATACCTGGAACGGTACCGCGGTTAACGTCGACCTCAACGACCTTTGGGTTTACCAGCCTGGGCCCCCCACCCCGGCCCCATCTTTCGAGCTGATTGCCTCCCCGAACCCGATCGATATTGGGGCTCTGGGTACCGGCACATCCAACGTCACAACAGGGACAACGACGGTAAACATTCTCACCGCCGGCGGGTTTAATTCCCCTGTCAGTTTATCCGCTGCCAGTGACCCGTCTATCGGAGGAGATGCGGGCATTACCGGAAGCTTCAGCCCCGCGACCATCACCGGCGCCGGCTCATCCACACTCACCGTCTCTGTTACCGGCTCGGAGATTCCGGGTGCCGATTCGGTGCCTCTCACCATCACAGCGACCAGCGGTGGCATTTCGCAATCCATTCAGCTCATCGTATATGTCACTAAGCTAGGGACGATTCCGCCTCCAACCTTCTCGATCCCGACGGGAACATATTCCACGCTCCAGTCCGTGACCATCAATGCGAGCGATGGGAACGAGTTTATCTACTACACCACTGACGGCACCATGCCGACCGCAAGCTCTCCCGTCTACGTCAATCCGATTACAATTGCGGCCACAACCACGTTGAATGCGATTGCAATTGACGTTGGTTTCGATCAGAGCAGTGTTTCCAGTGCCACCTACACGATCAGTCCTCCCGTGCCGACATTTACCTTTGGTGCCTCGCCAACGTCACTGACCGTCAACTCCGGTTCCCAGGGGACAACGAATCTGACCGTAACACCGCAGAACGGCTTTAATTCCTCGGTGAGCTTCGCCTGCTCCGGAATGCCGGCGGGCGCAACTTGCTCCTTCAGTCCCACGACAGTAACGCCGTCGGGCGCAGCCGCAACGACGCAGCTCACGATCGCGGTGAGCGCGCAGGCCAGACTCGTGCGGCCACGCTCGCGCCCATTCCTGCCGGCGACCGGGTTGGCCATTGCGGGCTGCTTCTTGGTTTGGAAACGACGGCGCCTGCTTGGCAGTGCATTCGTGGTGATGCTGCTTCTGGTCGGTGCTGGCCTGCTCTCCGGATGCGGCAGTGGCGGCGCTGCCGGCGGTGGTGGCGGCGGCGGTTCACCGCAGAGCTACACCGTGACTGTAACGGCGACAGCGGGGATGATTCAGCAAACAACAACGGTGACGCTCACCGAGAACTAGGACGAAACGGCAAGCGCCTGATGGCTTTGACCTGTTCCACTTTCCGCACGGTGGCGATACTTGGCCTGCAACCGCAGAAGCCGTCGGAAAGTGGGAAACGGTGGTGCGGGTCTCGGGAAGCGCAAATCATCTCCAGAGACAACGCGTAAAGGACGTTATGGAACTGAACCCCCTCGCTTTTGGGGAACGGAGAAAGCACGAGCCTCGCACAGACGCGAAGACCCGCGAAAATTACGCTGAAAACGGTCTAAAATGCGCGCGGTTCCCACGCAAATCACCGCAAATGGGTGTCTTCTTCGGCGCGAACCCGCAGCCCGTCACAGCTCGAGCGCACTGTCCTCGACCGCCAGGCGCACGTTGCCGTCGGACTTGGCCAGCCGCCGCACGGCTTCGGGCTTGTCCACCCCGGCCCTGAGCATCACCAGCGCGACAGGCACGCTGCGGCCCGCGCTCTTGATGGTCTCCACCGCCGTGGCGCGATCGATCTGGCAGGCGCACATGAGAATGCGGATGCCGCGCTCCACCAGCTTCGAGTTCTGCATGTGCACGTTGACCATCAGGTTCTCGTACACGTAACCCAGCCGCGTCATGGCGCCGGTGGTGATCATGTTGAGCACCATCTTCTGCGCGCTGCCGGCCTTCATGCGCGTGGAGCCGGAGATGACTTCGGGCCCGACCTCGGCCACGATGGTGATGTCGGCTGCCTGCGCAATGGGCGTGTCGTGATTGCAGGTGACGGCGGCGGTGTGCGCGCCGCGGGCGCGGGCGTAGGCCACGGCAGCGACCACATACGGCGTGCGCCCGGAAGCGGAGACGCCGATGACCACATCCTTGCGCGTGGGACGGCGGCGCGCGATGTCGCGCTGGCCCAGCTCTTCGGAATCCTCATTGACCTCGACCGCGGAGGCCAGCGCCTTGGGTCCGCCGGCCATAATATATTGCACCTGGGCGGGAGCGGTCGAATACGTGGGCGGGCATTCGGAGGCGTCCAGCGCCGCAATGCG
This sequence comes from Acidobacteriaceae bacterium, assembly GCA_030040175.1. GTDB lineage: Bacteria > Acidobacteriota > Terriglobia > Terriglobales > Acidobacteriaceae > Telmatobacter. Next base: position 9,571 of record JASHUF010000001.1, on the reverse strand, counting down.
CCCGCTCGATCCCGCGCCGACGTAGATCAATCGGCCGCCGTCGCGCAGGCTGCGCGCCACCTGGTCGATCACCTGGGCAATCTCCGGAATCGCTTTCTTCACCGCGGCCGCAATCTTGGCGTCTTCGTGATTGATGATGCGGGCGATTTCCAGAGCGGATTTAGTATCGAATCCCTGGCTTGCCTCATTCGGGCTTTCTGTGATGAGGTGTTCTAGCAGGGAGGCATGGTCGTTGCCGGTGCCATTGGTTCGAGCACTGGCCGACTCAGGCATCATCGTGCTGGTCAGCATCGCGTCGGTCCCCAATTATTAATTGTAGCCCTAAATCGAGCAAGCCTAAAAAGAAATCTCCGCCATTGGTACCTGCGCCGAGGCCCCAAGACGGTTACTATCCGGCTACGGGCGCGCTCATTTGTTTCAGAATTGCAACACTTCCCGTACGGCGTCATGAAAAGCCGGGCGCACCTCGCGGATCTTCCCGCTCTCCCGACGCGGCCACGTGCGATTGGTGAGCAGCACCACGGTTACGGCGGCGTCGAGATCGATCCAAAGGGAACAGCCGCTATAACCGAGATGGCCGATGGAATGCCGCGAAAAGCGGCGGCCGGAGGAAGAGTTTCGCGAGGGCGTGTCCCAGCCGAGCGCGCGCGAGCTTCCCCGAGGGTCCTGGCGCGCGGCAAAAAGCTCGATGGTTGCGGGCGCGAACAGGCGTGCCCTTTTCGCGTTGCGATGATTGGGGGACGCGGCGGAAAGAATCTCATCGGCAAAACGCAGGAGGTCGGGAACCGAGGAGAACAATCCCGCGTGCCCGGCCGCTCCGCCGAGCACAAAGGCATTCTCATCCTGCACCTCGCCCTGGATGATGCGACGGCGGAAGCTCTCGTCGATCTCTGTGGGCGGAATCGCAGCACGCGCGCTTGCAGGCGGACAGAACAAGGTCGACCCGAGACCAAGAGGCATAAAGATTTCGCGCGCGGTCCAGGTGGAGAGACTTTCGTTGACGAGAACCTCGATGGCTTTCCCGAGCAAAATAAATCCTGGATCGGAATATTCGGCGCGCGCGCCGGGTTCGGCCTCGAGCGGGAGCTGAAAGCATGCTTCAAGAACTGCGTCCGGCGTAGCGGCGGTGCGAAAGAACTCGACATAGCCGGGCAGGCCGGACGAGTGCGCGAGCAGATGGCGCAAGGTAACGCGGCGGGCCGGGTCGCCGGCGGCACGGCCGGCGACAAAAGCCGGCAGTAGTTCGGCAACCGGGAGGTCGAGCTCGAGCCGGCCGCGCTGCTCGAGGAGCATGGCCGCTGCGCTGGTGGCAACCACCTTGGTAAGGCTGGCCACATCGAAGACCGTCCCTGCCGATACAGCCGGTGAGTCTCCCTCGTAAGTGAAGCGGCCGAGCGCGTCTTGAAGTGCCGCCTCGCCGTCTGCCAGGACGCCGAAGGCGCAACCGGGAAAGGCGCCGCCGCGAATGGCGTCTTGGAGTACGCGACAGGCGGTGGCAAATCGGCCGCCATCCGGGTGAGTCCCGGCTGCGGAAGAGGTGGCTTCGGAGTCCATGGCTCTCTCGCGATACTATCGCGATTCCGGAGCGGCTCTCCCGGCTGGAGTCATTTTTGCCTGGACGCATTTTTGACGCCATTGCCGGCGGCCGGGGCTATCCTTGTTTCTGAAGCTCGCGTCTATCTGAAGAGTGCTTGGGAACAAGACCCCGGGGGGAAGTTGCTATGGGACACGCCGCAAGGTTCTTGCCGGTACTCGCACTGGGCGCCATGACCATGGCAACAGGGGTCGCCCAGTCTCCGGATGCATCGAGTGCGCCGGCCCAGGCAGCTGCGTCGCCCGCCCCATCTCCGGCTCCCGCACCGGCTCCTGCGTCGAAGATCTACACCGTGCCCGCGGGAACCAAGGTGCTGCTGGAGTTGCGCAGCGCCCTGAACACGAAGAGCGCGAAACCCGGTGATGGCGTGTATCTGTCTTCCATCTTCCCGGTGACGGTGGGCAGCCGGGTGATGATTCCCGTGGGCGTGTACGTTCAGGGAGTGGTGGATCACGTAACCCATCCGGATCGCTCCAGCCGCAAAGCCCAGCTCGACATGCACTTCACCTCAATGATCTTTCCCAACGGCACGGTGGTGGAGATTCCCGGGGTGGTCGACGATCTTCCCGGTGCCAAAAAGCAGACGGTGAAGGACGACGGCGAGGGGACGATCCAGCAGGATGGCGATAAGGGCCGCAACGCCGCCGACACGGCCAAGGTGGCCTTGCCGGCAGGGGGTGGCATCGGCACCATCGGCGGCGCCGCCTCAGGCCATCCCCTCGAGGGAGGACTGGCCGGGCTGGGTGTGGGCGCGGCCGCGGTGGGCCTGGTGAGCCTGTTCACGCGCAATGCCGATGTCGACATCCCTTCCGGCACCCAGGTGGAGATGGTGCTGCAGCGCCCGCTCCTCCTGGAAGAGGAGAACCTGGCTGCGCCGGGTTCCGCCGCCGCGCCGGCTGCGCTGGTTCCCGCCCCGGGCCAGCCTAAGCCCATCGGCAAGCCCGGCAAAACGGAGATCCTCTGCCCGCCGGGCAGCCTGGGCTGCCGGTAACGCAACTCCCGCAGACTTACCTGCGAGCCTCGCCCGCAATCCGCCGCAAAAGCCCAAGATGGCATCTCTCCCTTCAGGAGGATGCCATCTTGCATGTGCCGCGGATTCTCTGTTGAGTCAAGTGCCGGGTTGCGCGTTTCCGGTCAAGCGCGCTCATCCCCAATCCGGGATGAGTGAGCGCCCCGTCTCACAGCAGTTTTGCGTTCAGGGCGATCACGCCGGTCCTGACCAGCGAGCAGTTGCCGTTCTGGTCGCAGCGGTAGTGGACATTGGAGCGGTAGTCCTGCCAGGAGACGGCATTGCTGGCGCTCACCGTGGTGCCGATCGCGAAGGTTCTGCCGTCGTCGGTGGTAATGGTGTCGCCGGCCGCATCGTAACTGACCACCGTGGCGTCGCCTTCGCTGTAGAAGGTGAGCGGCTTGAAGCTGCCATCCAGTCCTGCCGACAGCGAGGCCGAGGGGAGGGCTGCCGCGGGCGGCGCGGCCGGGGGCTGCGGCTGTGCCGTCGCCGCCAGGGGCGAGGCGATGGGCGCAACCACCGCGATCATGTTGTCGCTCGACGCCTGCTTTTGTACAGGCTGCGGGGCAGCGAGGAGCGGCTCAGCGGCGGTGATCTGCGCTTGAGAGGAAACGGCTGTCGCCGGCTTGAGGGTTTGCGCGTGTGCGGCTGCAGCTGCATGAACGATCGGCGCAAGGTTGAGAATCTGCGGCTGGCCGGCGTTGGAGGCCAGGATCACGGAGCGGCTGAGAACCACCGGCGCCGGCGACGAGCTGGCGAACGGGGCAAACGGGCGCGCATGGAAGACCGGCGGCTGGTGAATCAGGAACTCGGGCGCGACGGTCGAGGACAAGCTGGAGGCATTCTTAAATGCGTGGCTATCGGCAGCCGGCGCAGTCGTGGTACTGGCGATGGAGCCGGCGGCGTGGCTGGGAAGCGCCGGTACCTGGTGAAGGAACAGAGCGGGCGCAGTACTTGCGTTGGATGCGTGGTTGACAGCAGCGATGGGCGTGGCTGCCGAGATAGCCGGCGCAGAGACTGCGGGGGGAACTGCGGCGCTGGCCATCGGCATGGCGGCGTGGTTCTGAATGACCGGCTTCTGCCCGGCGTTGGCGATTGCGTGAATGTGGAACTGGGGATGAATGGACCTGGCAAAACTGATGTGCGGCAGCATCGCTGCCTCAGGCGGCAAAGTGGCAACCGCAAGAGCCGTTCCGGTGAAAGTGCCCAGGGCTACGCCTACGGCGGCATAGAGCAACGCAAGACCCACCCGCGATGCCTGCGGCTGGGGTGGGGGAGGAAGTCTATAACCGTATGCAGCTACGATCTCGGAATATTGATGATAGGTCGCCATATAATTAGGGGAGCGGAGATGCCGCGGCCTCACTTTCCTTTAGTAGTCAAGGTTATTGAACCATCGCGGTCATGGGGCAACAATCCACCGAATGAGGCATTACCCGCCCACTCGGCGTCAAGGTTGCGACCGGAAGAATAGCCTTGCCGATTACCTTGTGAAAGAGTCGGCGCCTCGCTCCGTATTTCATCTATACTTTGTTCGGAGCCGCTCTCCGGAATCACTCGTAACCTTCCCCAGGGTCCGCAATGCAGACAACCACTCCAGACCGCACGCCGGGGCCTGTGCCCGCCGCCGGCCAACCGGCGCAGCAACCCCTGCGTAAGTCGAGCATTGTAGGGCTCTGGCTGCGCGATCTTCTCATTGCCACCGTGGCCTCGGTGGTCATGATTACCTTCCTTTACCAGCCTGTCCGCGTGGAAGGCACCAGCATGCTGCCGCGTCTTGAGGACCGCGACCGGCTTTTCATCAACAAGTTCGTCTACCGCATTTCCGCTATCGAGCGCGGCGACGTGGTGGTCTTCCGCTATCCCCGCGATCCGGAGAAGAGCTACATCAAGCGCGTCATCGCCCTGCCCGGCGACCGCATTCGTATCGATCACGGCGCCGTTTGGCTGAACGGCAAACCGCTGCGCGAAGAGTACGTTCCCGCCCGGTACCGCGACACCCGCTCCATGCCTGAGATGGTGGTCCCCGACGATAGCTACTTCATGATGGGCGATCATCGTTCCATCTCCTCGGATTCACGCGAGTTCGGCCCCGTGAACCGCGACCTGATCTACGGCAAGGCGGTCTTCGTTTACTGGCCCGCCAAAGACGCCGGCGTCGTACGCTAAATAGCGTATTTTGAGGCGATCAGCGCAAATACCTCAGTCGCAGAGTGAGGGAACCCGCGTTAAATTCTACGGTGGGGACAAGTTCGCTTGCGGCCTGTTCGCCTGTGCAGATCCGGTCACCCCACCGGATAGTGCGGAATACAGGAAGCCCGTTTCACCCCAAAAATCCACCGGCTTCTCTGCTAAAATCGATTGAATCCACTCCTCGGAGCGGCGATGCAGGCGATTCTCGCGCTCGAAGACGGGCGCATCTTCCGTGGCGTCGGGCACGGCCACCAGGGCGAATGCCAGGGCGAAGTCGTTTTCAATACGTCCCTTACCGGCTACCAGGAGATCGCCACCGACCCTTCTTACGCGGGCCAGATCGTCGTTCTCACCAACCCACAGATCGGAAACTACGGCACCAATCGCGCGGACAACGAGTCGGCGAAACCGTATATCGAGGGCCTGGTCGTCCGCGAATTCTCACAGATTAGTTCGAATTGGCGTTCCGAGCAAGTTACCGATGAGTACATGGAACGTTACTTTGTACCCGTGCTGGCTGAGATCGACACACGGGCTCTGGTACGCCATCTGCGCACCCACGGCGTGATGCGGGGCGTCGTCTCAAGCCGGGTCTCTGACCCCGAAGAGCTGGTGAGAAGAGCACGGACTATCCGCAAGATGGATGGGACCGACCTGGCCAGAGTGGTATCGACGAAGACCGCTTATTCCTTCGATGCGGCCGATACACGCAATCAATCGGGCAGTTCCTTGCTTTCAAATACTTTGGAATCAAATAAAAAAGAACGGCAATTTCATGTAATTGCTTATGATTTTGGTATCAAGCATAACATTCTTAGGATGTTGACGCGGGAAAACTGCCGTGTGACCGTGGTTCCGGCTGAAACGTCTGCAGCAGACGCGCTCGCCCTCAATCCCGACGGAGTCTTTCTTTCGAACGGTCCCGGCGATCCGGTGCCGGTCGATTATGCGGTGCGCGCGATCCGGGAGATGCTGGGCCGGGTGCCGATCTTCGGCATCTGCCTGGGTCACCAGCTCTGCGGGCTGGCGCTGGGCGGGCGGACGTACAAGCTGAAATTCGGCCATCACGGAGGTAACCATCCTGTTCGCAATCAAGTAACGGGTAAGGTGGAGATCACGGCCCACAACCACAACTTCGCCGTGGACCCGGAGAGCGTGAACGCGAACCAGGTCGAGCTGACCCATGTGGACCTGAACGACCAGACTCTGGAGGGTTTACGCCACAAGACCCTGCCGCTCTTCAGCGTGCAGTACCACCCTGAGGCCGCGCCCGGCCCGCATGATTCGCATTACCTCTTCCGCGACTTCCGGCAGATGATGGAGGAGTGGAAGGGATGAAACGGGGTCTCCCAGTCCTTTACCTTCTATTGGGGCTGGGCAGTTCTTTTTCCATCGCCCAACACCGCCCAACCGATGATCCCTTTGGCCGCTACCTGGCTGGGCTCAAGGCCAACCAGCCGGAGCTTTCCCTCCTGCAGTTCGCGGGAGCGTGCGGCCTGGACACAACGAAAACAACCGTTCGCTTCGCCCAACGTCCTGCTGCCTCCTGGATCATCGTCAACAATCTTTCGCACGCGCTTGACGATCAGGAGTCCGATTTTTACGGCACGGCCGCCGTCTGGCATTCGTCTCACCTGATCCTCGTCGAAAGATGGGAAATGGAACTTGATACCGGAAGCTACTCCAGGATTTTCCTGTGTTTCGCCGACCGGAAAGCTCGATCTGCGGAGACCGTCGAATGGTCTATTCCGATCAAGGGCGCGAGCACGAGGGGCGGAAGTGCGCAGAGTGTTGCCTGGGGATATGAGCAGCAGTGGGACGTGAAACCGGAGGGGACGTACATCAATGTCCTTCGCCGCTTTGTGGACCTGGATGGAAACCCGATGGACGAGCCGGAGTTGGATCCGCAGACGCGCCGGGAACTTGACGCGAATCCGGAGGTGCTTTTTTGGAAGGACACCGACCTGCCGGATGCTTTGCTGAAGTGATTGGAATTGACCGTCGATTTGAGTTTTTGTTCCCCGTGCAGGGATAAAAGAAGAGAAGAATGCCACGCAGAAACGACATACCAAAGATCCTCGCCGCCGTGGCCTTGGTTTCCGCGGCCGGAGTGGCGGTGCGGGCGCAGATTGAAGCGCCGCGACCCTACCATGTGTCCCGTCTGCGCGGACTCTATGTGGACTATAAGGGCAATCCCATTCCGGGCGCGACGGTGACCCTCGATCAGGATGACGTGGTGAAGTATTCGACCCAGACGGATCGCGCGGGAAGGTTCGAGATCAGGCATGCCTTGGGCCGCTACTCGCTCCATGTGGATAAGAAGGGGTATTCGACCGTCGACCGGCAGGTCGTGGTAGGCCTCGAGGCTGTGACCTATCTGCATGGCTCGACGCTATATGTGATTGCCGGACCGGGGGCGTGCACGGATGATTGCTCGACGGTCTTCACCAGCAGGGGCAAGTTTGAAAAGGCTATCCGCCGGCCGGGACAGGGTGGGTCTTGAAAGGGCACGGCTTCAGAGCTTAGAGAAATGAGCAAACGAGAAAAGAATGCCACGCAGAAATGACATTCAGAAGATCCTGGTGATCGGCTCGGGGCCGATCGTGATCGGCCAATCGGCGGAGTTCGACTACTCCGGCACGCAGGCCTGCAAGGCCCTCAAGCAGGAGGGCTACGAGGTGGTGCTGGTGAACTCGAACCCGGCCACCATCATGACCGACCCGGAACTGGCCGACCGCACCTATATTGAGCCGCTGACGCGCGAGTATGTGGAAGAGATCATCCGCCGCGAAGCCGAAAGGATGGGAGCCGGGATGCCCGGTACTGGCCCTGCGGGCAAGGTTGCGGGCAAGTTCGCCCTCCTGCCCACCGTGGGCGGGCAGACGGCGCTGAACCTGGCCGTCGATCTGGCCGACGCCGGCATCCTCGACCGCTACAACGTGGAGTTGATCGGCGCCAAGCTCGAGGCCATCAAGAAGGCCGAGGACCGGCTGCTCTTTAAGGACGCGATGATCCGCATCGGTCTCGAGGTGCCGAAGTCGGCGCTGGTGAACAACCTGCGCGACGGGCTGGACTTTGCCGCCAAGATCGGCTTCCCGGTGCTCATCCGGCCCAGCTTCACCTTAGGCGGCTCCGGGGGCGGCATCGCCTATAACCGCGAAGAGCTGATGGAGATTCTGGCGCGCGGTCTCGATCTTTCTCCCGTCCACGAGTGCCTGATCGAAGAGAGCGTGCTCGGCTGGAAGGAGTTCGAGCTCGAGGTGATGCGCGATCTCGCGGATAACGTCATCATCATCTGCTCCATTGAGAACTTCGACCCCATGGGCGTGCACACCGGCGACTCCATCACCGTGGCCCCGGCGCAGACGCTCACCGACCGCGAGTATCAGCGCATGCGCGACGCGGCCCTTGCCGTGATGCGGGAGATCGGCGTCGAGACCGGCGGATCGAATGTGCAGTTCGCCATCAATCCGCTCGACGGGCGCATGGTGGTCATCGAGATGAACCCGCGCGTCTCGCGGTCATCGGCGCTGGCCTCCAAGGCGACCGGATTTCCGATCGCGAAGATTGCGGCCAAGCTGGCCGTGGGCTACACGCTCGACGAGATTCCCAACGATATTACGCGCAAGACGCCGGCGTGCTTTGAGCCCACCATCGATTACGTGGTGGTGAAAATTCCCAAGTGGCAGTTCGAGAAGTTTCCCGGCGCCGACGACACCCTGGGTCCGCAGATGAAAAGTGTGGGCGAGGTGATGGCCATGGGCCGCACCTTCAAGGAAGCTCTCATGAAGGCGTGGCGTGCTCTCGAGACGGGCAAAAAGACCGGGGCCGAAGTTCTGGATCCGCGGCGGCTGACGCAGATGCTGGTGACACCGCGGCCGGAGCGGCTCGGCTACCTGCGCTTTGCCTTCGAACGCGGCTTAACCGTGCGCGAAGTGGCGCGGCTCACGGGGATGGACCCGTGGTTTCTGCACCAGATTCGCGAGATCACGGTGGCGCAAATGGAGATCGCGCAAACGGCTCCTGAGGAGATAAGCGCGGAGCGCCTGCGCCGGCTGAAGCGCCTGGGGCTGAGCGACGAGCGTATTGCCACCGAGTGGAGCTTACCAGGCCACGAAGGTGTGCGGCAGGTGAGGGAACTGCGCGAGAAACAGGGTATCCGGCCGGTCTTCAAGCTGGTGGATACCTGCGCGGCCGAATTTGAATCCATGACGCCGTATCTCTACTCGACCTATGACGAGGAGGACGAGGCGCCGCCGACCACGGCACGCAAGATCATCATCCTCGGCTCGGGGCCGAACCGGATCGGGCAGGGAATCGAGTTCGACTATTGCTGCTGCCACGCCGCGTTTGCGCTCAGGGAAGACGGCTACGAGACCATCATGGTGAACTGCAATCCGGAGACAGTCTCCACCGACTACGACACCAGCGACCGGCTTTATTTTGAGCCGCTGGTGCTCGAAGACGTGCTCGCGGTGTATCACCACGAGGCCCAGTCGGGTGCCGAGATCGGCGTAATCGTGCAGTTCGGCGGGCAGACCCCGCTCAACCTCGCGCAGCGGCTGCGCGCGGCCGGCATGCCCATCATCGGCACCTCGCCGGAGTCGATCGACCTGGCCGAAGACCGTAAGCGATTCGGTAAGTTGCTCGAGGAGTTGGGGATTCCGCAGCCGCGCGGAGGCACGGCCACGAGCGTCGAAGAGGCGCTCGCAGTCGGGGAGCGCATCGGCTACCCGGTGCTGGTGCGGCCCAGTTACGTGCTCGGCGGGCGCGCC
>JASHUF010000076.1 GCA_030040175.1 Acidobacteriaceae bacterium | reverse complement strand
CGTCCGTGGTGAGCGAGCGCTCCACCGCGTCCAGCTGCCCGCGAACTTTGCGCAGCCGCTGCAGCAACTTCACCTTTTCCCGTTCCTGATGCGACATGGCCGACTCCCTGACTTGACAATACCGACCCGGGGTATAGTATTAACCCAGTGGGGGTATAGACGCCACTTTTATTCATTCTATCTATGCCCGTTCGCCGCTCCAACCCGTTCCGGAAAGCGCTGGCGGCTATGGCTGCGCTTGCGGCAACGCTGCTCACCACCGGCGTCGGCCTGCGACTGGCGGCGCAGGCGCCCGGCTCTGCTCCCGATGCGCCGCGTCCGCATCGAGTTTCGCTCACACCGGCGCCTGGACAAGTCCGGTACTGGATGCTTGCGACAGCAGCGCAGGGCAGCGATCCGCCCGCAGATGCCGCCGCCGCCGACTCCTCCCAGAACACGCCCATTCTCTCCATGGCGCCCCACTCCGAAGACGGCCGCTACTGGGTGTCAGGCCAGGCCAACTCTATTTTCCAAATGCACGGGCATTTTCACTCTCCCTACGAAGGGACGAACAGCCTGCGCGACATCTTCGAGTACAAGGCGTCGGAGGTGGCCACGCTCTATCTCGGCTATCAGCTGCGCCCGAGCACGCGCTGGAACACCGACCTGATCGTCGATTTTGAAAACGCGGGCGGACGCGGCATCTCCCAGGCTCTGGGACTGGCCGGCAACACCAATCTCGACGTAGTGCGCAACCCCAACCTGAGCAGCACACCCTACCTCGCGCGCGGCGAAATTCACCAGACCATCGGCTTGACGGGCGAGATGGTCAGCCAGGATCGCGGGCAATTTGCTCTTGCCACCCAGGTGCCGGTGCGGCGTTTCGAGATTCGCGCAGGCAAGATGAGCCTGCCGGACACCTTCGACATCAACTCCGTGGGCACGGACAGCCATCTGCAATTCACCAACTGGACCATCGACAACAACGGGGCCTGGGATTACGCAGCCGACACGCGCGGCTACACCGTGGGCGGAATCCTCGAGTACGACGACCGCGTGTGGTCGGCGCGCTACGGCATCGCCGCCATGCCCATCGTCGCCAACGGCATTGCGCTCGACTGGGCCTTCAGCCGCGCCAATGGGCAGAACTGGGAGTTTGAGCTGCGCAAGGGGTTGTTCGCGCACTTCCTGAACAAGGAGCGCGAGGGCGCGGTGCGCATTTTGAGCTTTGTGAACCACGCGCACATGGGCGACTACCGCGAGTCAGTGGAGGAGTTTCTTTCAGGGGTTACGCCCACGCCCGAAATCACTGCGACCGAGCGTTTCGGCACGGTGAAATACGGCTTCGGCCTGAACACCGAGCAGGAAGTGACGGGCAGCCTGCGGCTCTTCGGGCGTTTTGGCTGGGACGAGGACCAGCACGAATCCTTTGCGTATACCGAGGTCGGCCAGACGGTGCTCTTCGGCGGCGACTACAACGGACACAGCTGGTTGCGGCCGGACGACAAGTTCGGCATCGCGTTCGTGTCCAACGCCATCAAGCGCGACCACCAGAACTATCTGCACTACGGCGGGCTCGGCTTCCTGCTCGGGGATGGCGGCCTGACCTACGCCCGCGAGGACATTCTGGAGTGGTATTACAACGCCCATCTCTGGCGGGGCATGTTTGGGATGCTTGGCGGCACGTATATTGCCCACCCCGGGTACAACGCCGCGCGCGGGCCGGTGTGCGTGCCAGCAGCGCGGCTGCATATCGACTTCTGAAACGCAACTTCACAAGGGACACTTGCACTGCGCGCCGGCGCGGCAGGTAGGCTAAGCTTTCATCGAGGGTTCTCACAAAGTGTTGCATTCTACCCTGTAGGCGTGTTCCCGGATGAGGGTTTGGGAGGTGTGTCGAAGAATGCGATCGCGCTTGTCTGAACCGCATGCGGACGCCAGCCCGATTCGCCGCAGATTGACCCATCGCTACCTCGGGCTCGCCGGGATTCTGATTCTTGCGCTTGTTTCTGCGGCGGCCGCGCGAGCGGGCAGCAGCGTGGGCGGCCTGCGCACCATCCAGGTCGCGTCGATGGGAGAGGGGAACGACGCGGCGGCGCTGCGGGCCCGGATCGTGGAGCAGCTCAAGAAGAGCGGGCGGGTGCGCACGGTCGAGGACGCTGCGGCCGCGGACCTGATTCTGCGCGGGAGTTCGGGCATCTGGGCCACGGGCACGGTGACCCTCCATCCGCGCTCGAAGGCCGAGGCCGAGACCATCTTCCAGGGCTATCTTTCGCTGGAGCTGGTCGATAGGGCGAACCATACGACGCTGTGGTCGTATCTGGTCACCCCCAGCCGGTTTCACACCGGCAGCATTACGGACGACCTGGCCGACCACGCGGTGGTGCGTCTGCTCGATGCCCTGGCGAGCGGCGCAGCCGGAGGTCCATCTGCGGCCGCGGCAGGCGCCGGCGCGCAAACTGCGCTGCATGGCGCGGGCAGCACGCTGGCTGCGCCCCTCTACCTCAAGTGGTTCGAGTCCTCCGGGGTCACGGTGACGTACGACGCGATCGGCTCGGAGGCGGGCGTCGAGCAACTGGCTGCGGGCAAAGTCGATTTCGCCGGGTCCGACATGCCATTGACCGCGCCAGGCCCATCGGTCGCGCTCCATGCTACGCAGTTCCCCGCCGTCACCGGCGGCGTGGTTCCCATCTATAACCTTCCCGGCCTGGGCCGCAGCCTGAGGCTCACGGGGCAACTGCTGGCCGGCATTTACTCGGGCGCCATCCGCAAGTGGAACGACCCGCGCATCCTCGAGGCGAACCGCGGCGCGCATCTGCCGGACGCGGAGATTGCCGTGGTTCACCGCTCGGATGGCAGCGGCACCACCTTTGTGTGGACGAGCTTTCTCTCGCTCTCGAGTCCGCAGTGGAAGTCATCCGTGGACACGGGCGCTCGCGTCGATTGGCCCGTTGGCGCCGGCGCGGAAGGCAGCAACGGCGTGGCCGAACTGGTGGAGAAAACTCCCAACTCCATCGGCTATGTGGAGCTGATCTACGCCATCCAGCACGAGCTGAACTACGCGGCGGTGCGGAATCCCGCCGGGCAGTTCATCAAGGCGGATCTGGCAAGCATTACCGCTGCTGCGTCCGGCGCAAACATCGGGAGCGGGGATCTTCGCATTTCGATTCTCAACGCGCCCAATCGGGATGCGTATCCCATCAGCACCTTTACCTGGCTGCTGGTGCCCGAACATGGACTGAGCGCGGAAAAACGCGCGGCCATTGCGGACCTGCTCGAATGGGCGCTCACCGCGGGGCAAAAACAGTGTTCCTCGCTCGGCTACGCGCCGCTGCCGCATGAAATCGTGGCCAAGGAGCTCGAGGCGGCGCATGCGATGAAG
>JASHUF010000075.1 GCA_030040175.1 Acidobacteriaceae bacterium | reverse complement strand
CAGTATCAGCTTCGGAGAATGCGAGTCGGAGGCGGGCTCGTCGGGGGTTGCCTTCTGGAACACGCTGTTCGAGCAGGCTGCATCCGAGGGCATCTCGGTGCTGGTCTCCTCGGGCGATTCGGGCGCCTCAGAGTGCGATACGGCCTTTGCAACCCCGCCGTCCAGCCCCGCGGCCAATACTCCGAACGCCATCTGCTCCTCGAGCTACGCAACCTGCGTGGGCGGCACGGAGTTCAATGACGCGAGCGATCCCTCGGAGTATTGGAGCTCGGCGGATGGCGCAGGGCTGCTCTCTGCGCTGGGGTACATCCCCGAGGGCGGATGGAATGAGCCGGGCACCTCGGGAGACACGCAGGTGGCTGCATCCGGGGGCGGGGTGAGCGCCTACATTGCCACGCCCAGCTGGCAGACGGGCACAGGCGTGCCTTCGGCGCGGGCAGGACGCTATACGCCCGACGTGTCTTTTTCGGCGTCGTGCCACGACGGTTATTTCGGCTGCATGGCCGCCGCGGGAGGCAGTTGCGTTGCGGGCTCGGATGGCAGCTATTACTTCGTGGGCTACTGCGGGACTTCAGCCACTGCTCCGGGAATGGCGGGCGTGGCAGCGCTGCTCAACCAGAAGCTGGGCGAGGCGCAGGGCAACCTGAATGCGCAGATTTACGAAGAGGCAGCTGCGACCAGCGCCGCGTTTCACGACGTGACGGTGGCTTCGAGCGGCGTGACCTCATGCAGCGCGGGCACGCCGAGCATGTGCAACAACAGCATCCCCAGCGCAACCGCCCTGACCGGCGGTCAGGCGGGTTATCTGGTAACCACGGGTTACGATGAGGTGACCGGGCTGGGCTCGCTCAACGTGACCGAGTTCCTGGACAACTTTGCCGCTAAGCTGAAGCCGACGGTGACTGTGACCCCGTCGCCTGCCAGCATCACCACCGCGCAATCCCTGACGGTGACCGTGGCCGTGAGCGGCGGCAGCGGCAACCCCACGCCCACGGGAACGGTGACGCTGGCGAGTGGGAGTTACACTTCGGCGGCAACGACGCTTGCGAGCGGGAGCGCCTCGATCACCGTGCCGGCAGGTTCACTGGGTGCGGGCACGGATACCCTCACCGCGACTTACGAGCCGGACGGACCGGGATCGACAACATACTCGGGTGCGACGGGGAGCCATACGGAGACGGTGACGGCGGCGACCAAGACAACGCCGACGGTGACGGTGACGCCTTCGGCGGCGCAGATCACGACCGCCGAAGCGCTTACGGTGACGGTGAGCGTGGCGCCGACCACCGGCAATCCTACGCCGACGGGATCGGTAACGCTCACGAGCGGGAGCTACTCTTCGGCGGCGACGACGCTGGCGAGCGGAAGCGCGAGCATTACAGTTGCCGCCGGTTCACTGGCGACAGGCACGGACACGCTGACCGCGACTTACACGCCCGATGCGACCGGCTCGCTCACCTATAACTCATCTACGGGGACGGGATCGGTCACAGTAACGGCAAAGCAGACGCCCAAGGTAACGGTCTCACCTTCCCCCGCGAGCATCACCACAGCGCAAGCGACCACGGTGACGATTACGGTGGGGGCAGCCGGAGGATACGGAACGCCGACGGGATCAGTGACGCTGACGAGCGGGAGTTACAGTTCCGCGGCAACCACGCTTGCAAGCGGAAGCGCTTCGATCACCGTGCCCGCAGGATCGCTGACGGCCGGAACAGATACGCTGACCGCGACGTACACGCCCGATTCGACCAGCTCACCGATTTATAACTCCGCTGCGGGGACGCAATCGATCGCGGTCACTGTGGCCAAGACGACGCCGACGGTTACTGTATCTCCTTCGGCAGCGAAGATTACTACGGCTGAATCCCTGACAGTGACCATCACTGTGAGCGGAGGAAGCGGCGCTGCAACGCCCACCGGCTCTGTCACTCTGGCGACGGGGAGTTACACCTCGGCAGCTACGACGCTGGCGAGCGGCTCGGCTGCGATTGTGATTCCTGCCGGATCGCTGGCCACGGGCGCAGATACGCTGACCGCAACCTATACTCCCGATTCGACGAGTTCGCCCACTTATAACTCATCCACCGGAACGGGATCCGTGAGCGTGACGGCAAAGGAGACACCGAAAGTCACGGTCTCGGCGTCGCCTTCGACCATCACCACCTCGCAGGCGATCGCGGTGACCATCACTGTGGCCGCGGCGGGCGGCTATGCGACGCCGACGGGCTCGGTGACACTGACGAGCGGGAGTTACACCTCAGCGGCGGCGACACTTGCAAGCGGCAGCGCGAGTATTACCGTTCCGGCTGGGTCGCTAGCGACAGGGAGCGATACGCTTACGGCAAGTTACACGCCGGATTCGACCAGCTCGCCGATTTATAACTCCTCCACCGGGACACAATCGATCACGGTGAGCACAGCCAAAATTTCCCCGTCGGTGACGGTAACTCCATCGGCCTCTCAGATTACAACCGCCGAAGGTCTCACCGTGGCCGTGAGCGTCAGTGGAGGGAG